>JASHTZ010000582.1 GCA_030040295.1 Terriglobia bacterium
GGCTTCAAGGGCAAATAAGATCTCGCCAAGAAAACTCATTCCCGGCGGCTGGATGAAGAAAGTGTAGAGGCCATCGTGAACTAGCGGCTTGGAATCCTGAAAGCCTACTTCGTTGCCGTAAGTGTAGTGAAGCGTCGCGCGCTCAATGCCCACGGCAGCGGAAATTCGCGCGGTCACAGGAATTTTTGGCCCAGCATTCATCGCAAATCCTGGGAATTTCACTTCTGAGATTTCGATTGTCGAATTTAAATTCATCGGGGGCAGGGTCTTTTGCCGGGCCGGAGCAGCGGCAGCGGGCAAGTTCGTCTCTTGACCCATTCCCAGCCGGTACAACGCCAGCGCCAGCGCTCCCGAGCCCTGAATTGCGTCGTAGTAGGGCGGCCGGTCGACGATGGCCGTGCCGAGGATGAGCCCACTCGAATGAACAAAATGGGCCAGGGCGTAATCGCCGAGCCGGCGCGCGCCGTCGAGCCATGGTTGTTCGCCGGTAACCTCGTAGAGCCGCCGCAGGCCGTTCATCGCGTTGGCCAGTGTCGAAGCCATTTGCGCGTGCGGCTGTTCCGCGCGCATGACTTCCCGGCCCGCGAGCTTCGCCCATTCCAGGTACGACTGCTTTCCGGTCAGTTCATATCCGCGCAGCGCAGCTTCACCAAAGCCCACGGCGCCGTCACCGAAGACGGGATTTTCTCCACCTGACTTGTCGACGCGGTACGAGTTCTTGCACGCCTCCAGATAGCGATTGGCATCGTCAAGCCAGCGCGAATCCCTCGTGCGCTCGAAAGCGGTGTACAGCGCCGTCGCCAGCCCCGGGCGCGCGGGGTACTGAAGGGGCATTTCGCGCTTCTGGCGGTCCGTCCAATTGTCGGGATAGAGCCCGCCGGCATTACTCTTCGATTGAAAAGCCAGCAGCAGCTTGCGCGCCCACTCCGTGTATTTCACCTCCCCGGTTTTTTCAAACATGAATGCGAAGGCATCGATGTAGATTCCCGCATAACCCATAATGGTGGCCTGGTCACGCTCGGGCAGGCCGTTCCAATAATTAGCGTGCCGATCGTAAGCCATGCTGCGCTTGTCCGTGATGTGATACAGGTAGATGGCCTCAATTTCGTTGCGCACAGTGTCGGGATCAAACTTCCACAACTCCGGCCACAGAGGCGAGGGGTGTTGAAGCTCGTGGCGCTGGCCGTGGATTTCGTCGTCGACCACGTTGTAGGCGATATGCTCGCCCCAGGCGAAGAAGCCAGTTGTGCGGCTCACGCAATGCTTTAGGAAATAGCGGATGTAATCATCCGCGGCAGTGGCGTAGCTCGCAACGCCGGTGTCGCGGGAGAGGGCGTACATCAATCGGACATTTTCAGTGTCCCAAAGCAGGTTGCTGTCCTGCGCCCAAAGCACGCTGCTGCGGTCCTTGCCCCACATTAGGTAGTTGCGGTCTTCCTTCCAGCCTGCCATTTCCGCCCGCCATTCCGCGGCGGTCCGCTGCTTGGGAATTTCGAGCGTGCGCAGATCGATCATTTGTACGAATAAGGGAGTGTGAACAGGGCCATAGTAGTCGCGGCCGTGGGCGAGCAGCGCCGCCGCGTACTTCAGCGCCGCGGCAGCGTACGGCGAGCTTGCCGATGGCGCCTCCATGGCAGCACACGCAAGTCTCGACAACTTTAGCGCGGAGGCCGAAACGGGTACGCTTCCCAAGAAAGTTCGACGGTTCATTTCAAGTTCTCCCGAAGGGGACACAGGTATTGAAGGGCGCAGATTTCATAGCTGGCTTACCCTCTAACTGCGCCCGCTCAATTGTGCATCGCCCGAATACGGTGAATCATGGTTTGGACTTCCTTAAGTTGCGGATCATCGGGCGTTGAATTCGAAAGGTAGGCGCGCAGATCGGCCATGGCCGGGCCATAACGGCGAAGCATGAAGTAGATCATTCCACGATCGTGGATTTCCTGGCGCGAGGCAGGATCGACGGCAAGGGCCATTTCGATCATCATCATGACCCGGGTGAAGTCATGTCGGCGGAAGTACGACCCCTTGAGGTTATTCAGCATACGCGTCAGGGTTTGCTTCGTGGAAGAAACCAGCAGAAACGATGGCCGGAATTCCGCATCCTCGCCAAACTGCGCTTTCAGCTTCTCCTCACAATCCTGAAGGCTCAGGATGGCGCCGCGATGGTAGGGGTCCAGCAAAATCTCGCCGGAGTCCGAGAGGTACTTGGCGATAAAGTGGCCGGGGAACCCCACTCCCACCACAGGCAGGCCGCAGCGGCGCGCCACTTCCTGATAAACCAGAGACAGAGTAATGGGAATTCCCCTCTTGCGGTCGAGCACGTCATTCAGATAACTGTTGCGCGGGTCGTCATACTCCTCTTCATTGCCGGAAAAATTTTCTTCCTCGAACAGGAGGCGGTTCAGGCAGGCGATATTGGCCTTGGGCGATTGCCGGGGACTGCACTCGGCTCGCGCTGCAAGGCCATCCAGGCGCGCGAGTTGACCGGGAAGGTCGAGGCCAGGATATTCCGTGCGCGCCAGCAGCAGCGCCGCCTCATCCAGGCGAATTTCCTCCGCCGGGCGGGCCACGTAACTCGCGAATTCCCGGACTGAGTCTGAAAAATCCATCTGAGAAGTTTCCGGTCTCCAATCGTCGGTGGTCAGTTGTATGTTTTGGCCAAATCCGGAATCGATTGCCGAACACTGACAACGAAATCCCTTTTCTCCCTCCTCATCTCCTGACTAAATTCCGCACCAGGAAGAGCAGATTGGCGGGCCGCTCCGCGAGCCGGCGCATAAAATAAGCATACCACTCCCTGCCGTAGGGAACGTAGAGACGAACGCGCCAACCCTGCCGGATGAGCTGCTGCTGGAGGTCCCGGCGGATGCCGTAGAGAAACTGGAATTCGAAATTCTGCGGGGAAATGCCGTGAGAGGAGGCAAAGCTTGTCGCCGCCACGATCATGCGTTCATCGTGCGTGGCGATGGCGTGGTAATTCCCGCTGGCCAGGAGTTTCTCCGTCAGTCTCTGGTAATTGGCGTCCACATCGCCTTTGCGAGGGAAAGCGATTTCGGCGGGCTCTTTATAGGCGCCCTTCACCAGCCGAATGCGCGCGCCATGTTTCAGCAACTCCTGCACATCCGCTTTGGCGCGGCGAAGGTAGGCCTGAATGGCGATTCCAACTGTGTCGCGCGGCGCGTCCACAGCGTAGAAAACTCGGAGCGTCGCCTCTGTAAACGCCGAGCCTTCCATATCCACACGCACAAAATTCCGGTGCTTCGAAGCGCTTTCGGCCAGCCGCGCGAGATTACGCTGCGCCAGTTTCGCGTCCATCGCCAGGCCCAGTTGCGTGAGCTTTATGGAGACGTGGGAATCCAGTTTTTCCGCGGCAAGACGGTCGAGCAGGGCGAGATAGGTCTGGCAAGCAGCCTCCGCCTCAGCGGCCTCGTGAACGCTTTCTCCCAGGCAATCGAGCGTCACAGTAAATCCCTCGCTGTTGACGCGGCGAATGACCTGAAGGGCGTCTTCCACACTCTCGCCGGCAATAAACCGCGACGCCAGCCGGCGGCCGCGAGCGTTTCCCGTCAGCAGTCTCTTCGGTCCATTGCGTTCGGAAAGGTAGAGGATGAAAGAACGAAGCATGGGGGGAATTTACAATTTGGATGGGCGCTCCCGGTGCGAAATCACCCGCTCGCGCCGGCAATTCCCAAATCGAATCAGTGTTCCGCTTCCAGGAATTTTTCGGCATCCATCGCCGCCATGCAGCCTGAGCCCGCGGCAGTAACGGCTTGGCGGTAAATGTGGTCTTGCACGTCTCCGGCGGCAAAGACGCCCGGAACCTTGGTTTTCGACCCGTCGTGCGTAATCAGGTATCCCTGGTCGTTCATATCGAGCTGACCGCGGAACAGGCTGGTGTTGGGCTCGTGCCCGATGCCGATAAAGACCGCATCCACGGGCTTTACCGTTTCGTCGTTCGTCTTGACGTCAGCGAGTTTGATTGCCGAAACATGTTTCTTCTCGGCGTCCAGAATATCGCTCACCTTTGAGTTCCAGATGAATTTGATCTTGTCGTTGCGGCGCAGGCGGTCCTGCATGATTTTGGAGGTGCGCAACTGGTCCCGGCGGTGGATAATATTCACCTCACGGGCGTGGCGGGTAAGGAAAAGCGCGTCTTCGGCCGCCGTATCGCCGCCGCCCACCACGGCCACATCCTTGCCCCGGAAAAAATATCCGTCGCAGGTTGCACAGGTGGAGACGCCGTGTCCCAGCAACTTGCGCTCCGACTCAAGCCCCAGCAATTTCGCCGATGCGCCGGAAGCGATAATCAACGCGCGCGTTTCGAGCTGGTGGTGGTGCAATTCGAGAGTGAAGGGCCGCTTTGAGAGGTCCACCTTCGTGACGTTGCCCTCATGGAATTCAGCGCCGAATTCGGTGGCCTGCTTCTGCATCAATTCGATCAGCTCAGGTCCTTGCACGCCCTTGGGGAATCCGGGAAAATTCTCCACCAGGGTGGTCAGGGTCAGTTGCCCGCCAGCTTCCACGCCGCGAATCACCAGCGGCTTCAGGTTCGCGCGCGCCGCGTAGATCGCGGCCGTCAGCCCTGCGCACCCCGAGCCAATAATAATAACGTTGCGCATGTTCGGTTAAATCTCCAATCACTCATGTTCGCTGGGCGGCGTTCGATTGCGGCATCAAAGCCCGCGGCAATCGTAGCCTGCCAACTCACGATGAAGGATGCCTATGTTACCTGACCGCCCGTCTTCAGTCCAGCGCAGCTAGTGCCTCAGGGCGGATTTTGTAGCGCGGGTGTCCCCCGCCCGCGGGTTTGGAATTGAGAAACGGGCCGCGGGTGGGGACACCCGCGCTACAAAAACCAGCGGGCGGGACGCACGATCTGCTTCTCCCGATAAACCTTCAGCAGCTAGGAAAATTCCGCCCCACGTTCAGCAAGCAAATTTCGGAGGACCGATCGGTGGCAACGCCGCTCGTCTTCGCAATAGCAGCCCAGGGAGAAGTTGGTGCTGTGGGAGAGGGCGGCAAGCAGATCCAGCACTCTTGAAGCATCCGGCCTGCTCATTTCGGCACGGAACTTGCGCTCAAAAGTTTTCCACCAATCCTTACCTTGCGAGTGCATGGCGAAGGACACCAGGTCCTGGCTGGGGGAAAGATTGGGGAGCCAGACATCATAGAAATCCAGCTTGGCGAATTGCGACTTGGGCACGCCACGAGGCGGCCGGCGCACGGTGCCCACCCTCAGCCCTTCATTCGAACCCCTCGGCGATCCCAGCCTCACCACTTTAATCGACATGCGCTCACGCTCCTTCCCAGCAGCGGCACACATGTTTGCTTCCGCCTCGTATTTGATGCTACAAATAGCCTTCCGTTGCCGGCCGCGAAAGCATTGTGCGGAAAAATCGAAGTAAGACTCACCAGAATTATGGATGCCGTTGCCATTGACCGTGTGACTAAGCGCTTCGATTCCGTCGCAGCGGTACAGGACCTCAGCCTGCGCGTGGAGCAGGGTGCGGTTTTCGGCCTGCTCGGCCCCAATGGAGCGGGGAAGACGACCTCGCTGCGCATGATCATGAACATCCTCGTGCCCGACGAGGGTGCGGTGCAGGTAATGGGCCAGGCTGTGAGCGCGCGCACTCAGGATCTCATCGGCTATCTGCCCGAGGAGCGCGGACTTTACCGCCGCATGAAGGTGCGCGAGGCGCTGGTTTTTCTCGCTGCCATCAAGGGGTTAAGCGAGGGGGAAGCCGGCCGGCGCGTGGGCGAGTGGCTCGAGCGCCTGGAACTTGCCGCTTGGGCGGAAAAGAAAATCAACGACCTTTCCAAGGGCATGCAACAGAAGGCGCAGTTCATCAGCGCCGTGGTCCACCGGCCTGCCTTGCTAATTCTCGACGAACCTTTTGCAGGGCTCGATCCCGTCAACGCCGCAATCATCAAGGACATCATGCTGGATCTGCGGGAGAAGGGCTCGACGATCATTCTCTCCACTCACCGCATGGAGCAGGTGGAAATGATGTGCGACGCAATTTGCCTGGTGAACCACGGGCGCAGCGTGCTGGCCGGGGATTTGCGCGCCATCAAGAAATCCTACGGCAAAAATACCCTGCGCCTGGAGTACGAAGGTGCCGATAAATTCCTCGAGCGGCCGGACGTGGTGGAAAAGGTGAATCGCTTCGGCGCCGTTGTGGAGGCCAAGCTGCGCCCCGGCGCAGATTCGCAGGAAATTTTGAAAGCCGCCGTGGCGGATGGCGTGCGCCTGACTCGATTCGAGCTGGTCGAGCCTCCGCTCAACGACATCTTCATTGAAAAGGTCTCGACGGCGAATGCGTAAAATCTTTCTGATCATCAAACGCGAATACTTGACGCGCATCCGCAGCAGAGGATTCATCATCAGCACCGTCGGCTTGCCGCTATTCAGCGCGGGGATTATTGCCATTAGCATTGCCCTGGCCACTCGCCCCTCCGACCACACGCTAAGAATTTCGATTCTGGACAATCTAGGCGGCATTTCAGGGCAAATCGTCGCGGGCTTACAGGGAAATCTGCCCAATGGGAAGCCGCGCTATGAGATCGTGAAAATTCTTGATCGCCCCGCCTCCGAGGAGGAGGCCCGCCGGCAATTGAACGATCAGATTCGAGCGGGCGAGCTTGAAGGATTTATCGAGGTCCCCAAGGATGTTTTGGACGGCAAGAGCGCCTCGTTCTATACATCCAACACCGGCGACTTCTCAACGTTGGGAGCGGTGGGCAAGGCCATTGATAACGCTGTGGTTGAACGCCGCCTCAGCGACCGTGGGATTCACGTCGATGACCTCCCAAAGCTGGTCCACGGCGTGGACATGACAATGGTTAAGGTTTCGAAAAGCGGAGAGACCGAAGAAAAGGGCCAGACCTTCATCGTGGGTTTCAGCATTGTAATGGTTCTCTACATCACGCTGCTCGTTTACGGCGTTGCCACGATGCGGTCCGTGGTGGAGGAGAAGACCACGCGCATTATTGAAATCCTGGCTTCGTCCGTCAAGCCTGTTCATCTGCTCACCGGAAAAATCCTGGGAGTCGCTGCGGTGGGTTTTACCCAATACCTGATCTGGGGCGCATGCGGATTGCTGCTTTCGGGTTATGGTTCGGCGATGGCTTCCGCCGTGCGGCCCGGCAGCTCCATGCCCGACATTCACGTGCCCACGTCGCTGCTGGTGTATGCGGTGATTTTCTTCGTGGTCAGCTACCTTCTTTATGCATCGCTATACGCCGCCCTGGGCGCCATGGTTTCCAGCGAAGAGGAAATGCAGCAGGTTCAATTGCCCGTCACTTTGATCATTGTGGTGGGATTTATCCTGTATCCCGTCATCGTGCGCGACGCCAACTCCGTAACCTCCGTGATCATTTCGATGATTCCTTTCTTCGCCCCCATCCTCATGGTTCTGCGAATTGCCCTGCAAACGCCCCCGTTCTGGCAAATTGCGCTTTGCATCCTGATCAGCCTCCTCACCACCCTGGGCATCGTGCAAGTCTCATCCAAAATCTATCGCGTGGGAATCCTGATGTACGGCAAGCGGCCGTCGGTGGTGGAGTTGTTGAAGTGGCTGAGGTATACGTAGGTTGGATGCCCGCGGGCTCTAGGTTAAATCCACGGGCGTCACGGTGCAGTCGCGAAAAGGCACGTCCTGCTCCTGTCGGCAATCGGGATTTTCGCAGGTCAATTCAAACTTGTTCGGCCATCCGTCTTCTTCACTGATACTGTGCCGGAACGAATGCGGCTCGCCGCAGTTTCCGCACACCCATTCAACTTCGTAAATCTGCATGGCTTTTCCCTTTGCAAAGTTCAAGGCCGGCGTTCATGCCGCGTGGTATTGCCACAACGCGCGGTAATAGTGCATAAAGCGAATGGGCTCGCAGCTTTCAGGAACTTCGGCGTAGGTGAAGCGATTGAACCCGATGCCGCGCAACAGGGTGAACAGCTCGCGCCAGGGATAAGGCTTCAGCCATTGCGGGAAGCCGGGCTTTAAGGTCGGCGCAATCTTTACGGCCGTCCCCCAGGGTGAGAGCGTCCTCTCCAGTTCATTGATGTGGCAACTGCGAATCCAGGTTTTCAGCAGGTCGAACGACGGCTTCACGGAGCCATCCACCACGTCGGTATCGTTGGAATTCCAGCACGCGCCCACGGAGGGATGGTTCGCAACGCTGAGAATTCGGTGTGAATTCTGCGGCAGCATTGTTCCCGCCCCATGAACCTCCATCCAGATCTCGACGCCGTGGTCGCGCGCGATATCTCCGCAACGGTTCAACGCGTGGCCGATTTGATCGAGCGTTTGGTCTTCGGGAACGCCCTTGGGAAATCCGTTGGGACGCACCTTCACGCCCACACAGCCCAGGTTCTGCGCCAGCTCGCACCAGAGGCGCGTCTCCTCAATGTTCTTTTCCACCACCGCCTGGTCGGGAGACTCAAATTCGCACGTGGTCCCCAGGCTCATCAGGCGCACTGTGGAATCGGCAAAGCGCTGCTTCACTTCCGCTCGCTGGGATTTGTCGAGAGAGACCTCCACGCCATGCTTGTGCGTGGTCCGCAGCTCGACGCCCTCGAAGCCCGTCTCTTCGCAGTTTTTGATGATGGTGTCTATGTCCCAATCCTTTGCCAGGTTGTAGGTGACCAGCCCGAGCTTGAAAGGCGGCGGCGATGGCGCGGTGCCCACCCGCCGGGCATTCTTGCCGGCCGCAAGCACGCCGCTTTCTAAGGGAGGAACCGCGCCTATGCACGCGGCAGATGCAACCCCATTGATGAGAAAGTCCCTGCGTCCAGATTTGCGCATCGTTGCCCCCAGTGCGTTGCATGAATCCCCACGCCGCACATCCGCTGGCGCGCGCACATTTTACTCCCTTCAATTCTCTGGAAGATAGGGGTGAAAATCTTGGGATTCAAAATTTTGACTTCTGGCTGTGGGGTGTTGACGTTCACTCCTAGTGGCGGAAGAAGCTTGTGGGCCCGCCTTCCACTCGCCGCCTGCGGCGCGCCTCGACCCAACGAAGAGGCGCGCCGGCAGCAAGGGAATTAGCGCTTGGCCGATCTCGCTGCTGCGGCAGGCACGTTCACTCTTGCCGCTGCACGCCCATCGGGAGGTAAGAAGACCGGAACGATTAGCGCGGACAGGATCATCAGGATCGCCACGCCCACCAGAACATCCACAATTGTTATATGCCAAGATTTCTTTTTCATGTCCGTTGTCCTTTCCATTGCATCCCTCACGCGCTTGGTTAGAGCAATTGGCGTGCCAGACTGCGGCGGAATGGCTGGGTCGCATTGCTGCTATAACCGTTTACGAATCAATGGGTTAGGAATCCGCCTTGCCGGACCGTCTCCCGCGCGCCCCGGCCG
>JASHTZ010000583.1 GCA_030040295.1 Terriglobia bacterium
CCGGTATTCGCGATTCTGGTTCTTGACCGGCACTACCGCGCGGCGCTGGCGGTGCTCATCGCCGCGGCGCTGTCGGATATGCTGGACGGGGCAGTCGCTCGCCTGCTGAAGCAAGAAAGCCCTCTGGGCGTGGCGCTCGACCCCATTGCGGACAAGATCCTGATGACCACCGGATTCATTACCCTGTCCTTGCGCGCTTCCTTGCCCTGGTGGCTGACGGTGATTGTGCTGAGCCGGGATGTGGTCATCATTACGACCGCCTTGGTCATCTCGCTCGTGGCGGGTTATCGGCCATTCTATCCCTCGCTGCTCGGCAAGGCCTCCACCGTTGCCCAAATCAGTACCCTGTTCGCAGGAGTATGCCGCAGCGCCCACGTCCCATATATCAACATGGTCCTGGTCGGCTTTTTCATCTACGTCACTGCCGCCCTAACCATGGCTTCTGCAATTCATTATGTGTTCGTCCTGCGGCAGCGCTTCGGCACTTCCGAAACCGAGAACTCCGCCGGCTCACAAGGCAGCGATTGATTTCGATCACTGTGTTTGAACGGAAAGGGTTACAGGCGCCATCCCGTCTCCCCAAATGAGCAGGAGAGAATCTGGTGGGCCGTCCACGGCTACTCATTACCCCATCTTGTAACCGCGTGTATTTTGTGGGATAAGAGATGGGCGACGGTCCGACGGATTAATGCTGAGATAGAAAGATACTAAGGAAGCGAGAGTTGACCGTAACTGGGGGTCATGGGGGCAGACCGGAGGGTTCATGATTCGACGGGCAACGCGGGCCTCGCTCATCTTGTTGGCGATTCTGAGCGGTGGACTTCTACTGGGGCAAACGCCGGATACCGCAACCCTCAGCGGGCGGATCACGGACGCAAGCGGCGCGGCGATTCCCGGCGTGGAAGTGACCGCGACGAATTCCATGACCGGGTTCAAGCGCAGAGCGGCAACAGACACTTCGGGCGCATTCTCAATCCCCAGTCTATCCATCTCCGGAGCGTATCGCCTGTCGACGAGAAAGGAAGGGTTCTCGGAGCGATCCATCAATGACATCTCTCTGACCGCCGGCACCACCGCGGAAGTGGACCTGGAACTGGCGGTTGCGGGTAGCCAGACCAAAGTCATTGTCACAGGAGAGGCGGGCGGCGTTCGCACAGACAGTCCGGAGTTGGGTTCCACTCTCGGCCAGCAGCAGATTGAAGCCACGCCCCTAATCAACCGGCGAATCACCTATCTTCCTCTTCTCAATTCGGCCAATCGGCCCGCCATCAATCAGGGCGACGTGTTCATGAACCAGGATTTGTTCACCACCAACGGCACCGGCCGGCGCCAGACGTGGTTTGAAGTGGATGGTGCCAATGCCGTGGACGCCTGGGGCCGCCAAACCATCATTCCCAACTTCGGCGTGGATACCGTGCAGGAAATGGACGTGCTCACCAACGCGTTCTCCGCGCAATACGGTTTTACCGCCGGAAGCGTTATCAACATCGTGACGCAGCGCGGTGGAAATCAATTTCACGGCAGCGTACTGGCGCTGGGCCGTCCGTCGGACGCTGAAGCGCGGCTCTCGGGATTCACCACCACCAGCGCCACCAGCGGCAACCAGATTACCAATGACACGCTGGGCCAATTCTCGGCGGCACTCTCCGGTCCCGTCGGCGGCAACGGCAAGACGCAATTCTTCGCGCAAAGCGAATATAGCTGGCAGAGCCGCACCTCGCCGGTCACTTCCCCCATCGCGCCGCAGAATTTCGTGGGCCACTATCAGGATTGGCTCGGCATGATTCGCGTGGACCATGAGTTTACCGAGCGCAACAGCGCTTTTTTCCGCGGAAATCTCGACCGGTTTTTCGACACCAACCCCAACGGCATCGTGGGCGGCAACAGCCTGCCCAGCGTTGACCGCATCTTCAATAAGCACGTGTATGACCTGCTGGTAGGCGATACGGCAGTCCTCAGCCCCACGCTGCTCAATAATCTTCGCCTGCAATTCCAACTCGCCTCGCCCATCACTCAATTCATTCCGCTGATTTACGGCACACAGTTTGTGGTTCCCGTCTCGAGCGGCGGCACATTCACCTCCGGCACTTCCCAATCCGCGCTGCTGATGAATCGCCAGTACGAGGCGAACGACGTGGTTTCCACCCGCCGCTCGCAACACAACATCACCTTCGGCGGCGACTTGATTGAGGCCCACAACGGCGGCAACAGCAAGGAATTCGGCGGCCCCATGTACCTGGGCCAGTTCACCTACAACACCTGCACGCTGGCCCTGAGCGCTTGCGAGAGTTCAACCTATCTCGACAACATCAACAACGTGGAATCCTATACGCAGAGCTACGGCAACGCGCAATACACCGTGGATGACACGCTCTGGTCAATGTTTGTGCAGGACGACTACAAGGTGCGGCCCGACTTGACGCTGAATCTCGGCCTGCGCTACGAGCGGCAGACGTTTACGGATTTCGACAGGGGATTTGCGCCGCGCTTTGGATTCGCCTACAACGTCAATGGCGACGGCAAGACGGTGGTGCGTGGCGGCTTCGGAATTTACTACTCCCAGATTGTGGACAATAACGCGGCGAATTATGCCCTCTCCGGAATCACCGGAGTTTTCAACTATACGGCGGGGCCCGGCCAGGTGGGCTTCCCTTCGAGCATTTCCGCGGCGCCTCTGCCGGTCTTTCCGCCCGGAGCCTTGGCGCCGGTGCTCAGCCTCTACGTGCGGCCGGGCGAGAGCAGCTACCTGAACCAGTATTTTCCAGCCTCGACATTGCTGGGATACCAGAATGCTTTGCTGAGCCCCTACACGGAACAGTGGACCATCGGCGTGGAGCGCCAGTTGAAACCGGGCTGGGTGTTGAGCGTGGATTACGTCGGGTCGCACACACTGCGCATCAACCGGCCACTGGACGTCGACCCGCCCACGTCGTTTGTGCGCACGGCGCAGGGGCAGACGCGCAGCGCCCAGGCTGCCAACTGCACGCGCCCCTACTGGGTCTACTGGTATGCGCAGGAGGGCTTGACCTGCAACACCAGCAAGGCCACCAATCCGCAGCCGCCCTACAGCGTGATTCAGAGCGATGTCAACGATGGATTCGCGAAGTATAACGCCCTGGACGCGAGCCTCAGCCGCCACTTCAGCCACGGCGTCTCCATGCTGGCCAGCTATACGTGGTCACACGCCATTGACAACGTCGATCCCGACATTCCCAGCCAGAATCCCAATGACCCGAGAATGACCGGAGAGGCGGAAATCGGCAACGCCATATTCGACCAGAGAAATCGATTCGTGTTGAGCGGCATCTATACAGCTCCGCTGGCCATTCGAGTGGGCGGGGTGGGCTCGATGGCGTCCGGGTTGCCCTATAACATCGTCACGGGCTCGACGAACGGCGGCGACACCGGCGCGGAAACGGACCGCCCGGTCATCAACGGCGAGGTCATTGGCCGCAACACCGGGCTCGGCTGGCCGATCTACGATTTCGCACCATTCGTCGAGCGAGCGTTCAGGCTGCGGAAGGAAAGCGCGTCATTGAACGCCCGGGCGGAAGCCTTTAACGTATTCAACCATGCCAATTTCGTCGGCTATAGCACCACGTACGGAAACGGGACCAGTCCTGGCGTGGGATTTGGCCAACCCGCATCAGGAATTACCAACCAGCTTCCGGCTCGCGAGCTCCAATTCTCCGTCGAGCTGCTGTTTTAAAATTTGGCCCCTGCGGTGGTCCTCCCGATGGAGAGCGTTGAATTGGAACCCTGCTTATGGCTTGCTCGATATAAGGCCTTGCTCCTGCGCTTTTTTCGCTTTGTCGGCCCAAATGCGTGCTAGAATCCCCGACGCAGTTTGGTAATACCGCCGTGTCTCGCAGCAGCCCTCAGTCTCACCCTTCGTCTGCTCTCGCGACCCGCGGCATTACGCGGGGTTGTCGTCCTCACAAATCGCCCCTGTTTATCAAATTGCTATTCCACAACGGGGTCTTGCAAGATAGGGTTGTACAAATCTAATGGGTGAAGGTGGCAGTTCGAGGCCGTCTCACCCTCAGGGGAGCATCTCATGCCGCAACGGTTGTTCGTGGGGAACCTTCCGCACGAAGTGACAGACAATGAACTCAATGAGTTCGTCAGCAGTGCGGGCTTTCAAGCAGCATCGGCCGTGGTCATTCGCGACAAGGCAACGGGACAATCTCGGGGCTTTGGTTTTGTTGAGCTGGCAGATGGCGAAGACATCGAGCGCGCCATTGCGGGGCTGAATGGGCAAAGCCTGCAAGGCCGCCGGCTAACCGTCAACGAAGCGCGTCCACAGCGCGCCGATATGGGCGGGGGACGTCCCCGCGGAGGAGGCGGAGGAGGACGCCATCACGGGCATTCCGGCGGTGGCGGCGGCGGACGGCGACGTGACTGGTAATTGCGAACGTGTGACGGGTGGGTGGTGAGTCGCAGGCGGCAGCTTGAGTTCTGCCTCGACGCGCTTGCGGCTTGGTGCTTGGCTTTCGTCAGATTCACTCGGATCCAACCAGACGGCGATAAACGTAACGGAGTTGCTGCTGGATCTCGTGGAGCCTCGCGGCGAGCGTCTGCCCGTCCGCGATCAGGTTCCAGCCCCGCGCCAAACTTTCGGCAGTTTCCAAATTTGCTCCGCTCTCCGGCAAGCCGGTCGGCGCCTTTCCTGCCACCAACCTCAGGAGGTGATCCACGGAGCGCAGGAAGCCGGCACCCTCCGTCAATGCCGCGGCATCTTCGGCGGAAAGGGCTTCCGCAGTTCTCAGGGCGGCGATCTGCTGCGCCATATTGGCTCCGGGCGCGGTGATCACCCGGCGTTTCAAGCGCACATAAGACACAGCGAAGTCCACATCGTAATAGCCGCCTGGAGTGGTTTTGGTATTGCTGCCCGGAACCGCAACTTCGCGCTCCAACCGCCGCCGCATTTGATGGAGCTTCCCTTGAAAATCTTCCATGGTGGAACACCGTTGCACAATTGCTTCCTGCATCCGCTGCACAGCCATCCGGCCAAGTTGCCAATCGCCTGCCAGAGGATTGGCCTTGAGGTAAGTGAGCAGTTCCCACGCTTGCGCGTCCTCCGCAATGTAAGTCAGGAGCCCATCCAAGGTTACCACCAACTCCCCTTCATGCCCTCGCGGGCGCAAGCGGGTGTCCACGGGGAAAATTGTGCCATCCTGGGTGTAACTGGAAAGCACTTCGATGGTTTTCTCCGCCCAATGGGTCCACCGCTCCAAATCCCCACGGTTTGCCTCTGACCCGGCGACGAAGAAGAGATCTGCATCTGATGCCAAATCGAATTCACTCAACCCCAAGCGGCCCAAGCCCATGGCCACGAAGGAATCCGTGCCGGCAGAGGCCGATTCCTCCTGCTTTTCGGCACCTCGCGCGATCACTTGCGCGCTGGAAATGCAGCGAACGGCATAAGCGGTCCAACCCTTCAACATCGGGAACACCTCGCCCCTTGCTGCCAGGTCGGCGGATCCCAGTTCCAGGACTCCCGCGCGGTATTGGCGCCGCAGAATACCCATTTTCTCGCGCAGGTCCATCCCCGCGTTGGAAGCCCATTGAAAGGGCTCCATCACGGAGGACGCCTCCAAACCCATTTCCAATTGGCCTGTTGCAGCCGAGCGGCGGTGCATGTGATCTGTTGAATCAAGGAATTCCAAGTCGTCGGGATGATGAACCAACAAATCAGTGAAATAGCCACTTACGCCGGCCACTTCCAGTGCGCGGCGCAGAGCAGCGGGATTGGCGCGAGCTGTCGCAAACCCCTCTGGTGAGGCCGCCATGGCGGACAGCAGGCGAATGACATTCCGCCGCGCGGCTTCGGGAACCTGAGCTTCGCGAACCAGCACGGCCACCTCCGGCGCCTGAGAATCCAGGAAGCTCAGCACGGAATCAAAGGTCAGGCGGCCGGAGTCAGGCAAGATCGTAAGCGCTGGTTTCAGCTCGAAGACGGCTCCGGGCTGGGTGGCGTCTATAGGGTGAATAACCCGCTGGTAAATCTCGTCCACCACGGCGAAGGCTTCGCGGACTTTGCGCAGCAGGGCCTCACCCGGACGGCCACCGGAAGCCGACTCCACGCCCGTCCTGCGCCCGAGGCGGTCCAGCGCCTCAGGAGCCGCGGGAAGCCGATGCGTTTGCTGGCCCGCTTCCATTTGGACCCGGTGCTCGACTTTGCGAAGAAACTCATAGGCGGAGGTCAGCGCGGCGTAATCGCGATTGGACAGCCAGCTCTTGTCATTGAGTTTGCGCAGAGCAAAGAGGGTTCCACCCGAGCGCACCCAATGATCGTGCAAACCATGCAGGCGCTGCAGACATTGCACCAGAAATTCGATGTCGCGGATGCCGCCCCGATGGCGCTTGACGTCAATCGCCTGCCCGCGGCTTTCCCGCAACTTTTTGGAGATTCGTTCGCGCGTAAGAAGCACGCTCTCCACAGCGACAAAGTCCCCCGGTGAGCGATAGACATATTCCTCCACGCCGCGCAGGAACTCACGGGTCACCTTCGCATCGCCGGCGGAATGGCGGGCCTTGATCAGCATTTGCAATTCCCAGTCCCGCGCCCGGTGCTCGTAATATTCGTGCGCAGAATGGAGCGAGATTGCCAGGTCGCCCTGCTCGCCTTCCGGGCGCAGCCGCAGATCCACGCGAAAGACCTCTCCCTGCGATGTTGCCTGGGTGATGGTGCGCGTGATGGCGCGCGCCACATGCACGAAGTATTCCTTGTTGGTGATTGAGGACTCGCGCTCATTGCCGCCCGAGGTTTCACCATCGTGGGAATAGAGGAAAAGCAGATCGATGTCAGAGTTATAGTTCAGTTCGTTTCCACCCAACTTCCCCAGCGAAACGATGCTGAAGCCCGCGCGCACGATGCGGCCCTGGGCGTCACGATATTGCGGCTGGCCATAGCGCTTTTCAAGCTCGCGATCGCAGTACAAGTAGGCGTCGGACAAAATCACATCCGCAAGCGTGGAAAGCTCCAGGGTGGTTTCGCCCAGCGTGGAAAGGCCCAGTACGTCCTTGAGCACGATGCGAAGGTAATTCCGCCGCTTGAAGCGCGCTAGAAGGGCCGCCAGCCAGGGGTCGGGATTGGTGGTGGAGAAGCGCGCGAAATCCTGCATCAGGTCTTCCATGGATTTCAACTTGGTGAAATTGCGATCGCGGGCGAACTGCACCACGAGCTGTGGTTCCGAAAGCAGAGTCTCCGCCAGATATCCGCTGTACCCGAAAATGGCGATCAGATAGGAGAGCGCGGCGGGAACACGAGCCAAGTCCGCCAAAACCTGGGGCGGGGCGCCCTGCGCATAGCGCTCCAATAAGTTGAGCGCGCCGTCGGGGTCCGGGGAGTGGAAAAGCAGTGAAGCCAGTGGCGCCATCAGCTTGGGCGCCAACTGTTCCTCCAGGCGCTCGATGTTGCCGGCGGCTTTGACGCGATCCTCGAAACCAATTGGCTCAAATTTGGAACGCATTCGGGAGATTATAGCTTGTCCGCGGTTCGTTGTCCGTGAATGGTGCCGTGTATCTTGGGCGGATGATATTTTGGATGTGACTGGATTGCTTCTGCAATTTCGCCTAGCCACTGTTCTTAGGAAACCGCGCCCGGCGGAGCGGTTCGGCTTTGGTGAAAATCAAGCGGTGGCGAAAGGCAATGGGACTGTCGACCTAAAGCGCAATGGCCGCCGCGGCGTCTTTAAACGCCACGGCGGCCGCGTCCTTGACGAAAATCCGGCACGCCAGATTTCGGTCGATCTTCCGCTGCAACTATCGACTTGCAACGGCCTTTAAATATCGTAGTACAGCGCGAACTCATACGGGTGCGGGCGGGTGTTGACGGCCTGCACTTCGTTTTTCATTTTGTACTCGATCCAGGTCTCGAGCATCTCTTCGCCGAACACGTCGCCCTTGAGCAGGAATTCGTGGTCCTTTTCGAGGGCGTGAAGAGATTCCTCGAGCGAGCCGGGCATCGAGGGAACGGATTTCATCTCCTCAGGGCCGAGATCGTAGATATCCTTGTCGAGCGGCTCTCCGGGATCGATCTTGTTCTCCACTCCGTCTAGTCCGGCCATCATCATTGCGGCGAATGCGAGGTAGGGATTGCAGGAAGGATCGGGTGGGCGATATTCCACGCGCTTCGCCTTGGGATTGGCCGAGTACATGGGGATGCGGCAGGCCGCGCTGCGATTGCGCCGTGAGTAGGCAAGGTTCACGGGCGCTTCGAAGCCTGGCACCAGTCGCTTGTACGAATTCGTAGTGGGGGCAATCAGGGCCGCGAGCGCTTTGGAATGCTTCAGGAGACCTCCGATGTAATAGAGTGCAATCTGGCTCAGGCCGGCATAGCGATCCCCTGCGAAGAGTGGTTTGCCGTCTTTCCACAAGCTCTGGTGCGTGTGCATGCCGGAACCGTTGTCCTGAAAGAGCGGTTTGGGCATGAAGGTCACGCTCTTTCCATACTGATACGCCACATTGCGGATGACATACTTGTAAATCATCATTCCATCCGCAGACTTCACCAGCGAATTGAAGCGCTGGTCAATTTCGCACTGTCCGCCGGTGGCCACTTCGTGGTGGTGGCATTCGATGTCCAGCCCGCACTTCTCCATGGTCTGCACCATTTCGCTGCGCAGATCCTGGTAATGATCGGTCGGTGGAGCCGGGAAATATCCTTCCTTGTAGCGCGGCCGGTAGCCCAGGTTGTCTTTCTCGCGGCCGGAATTCCAGCGGCCCTCCTCCGCGTCGATGAAGTAAAAACCAAAATTCTGGGCCTGATCAAAGCGAATGTTGTCGAAGATGAAAAACTCCGCCTCCGCTCCAAAGTACGCTTTGTCGGCGATTCCTGTATAGGCAAGATACGTCTCCGCCTTTTTCGCAACGTTGCGTGGGTCGCGCACGTAACGCTGTTTGGTGATGGGATCAACGGCGTCGCAAATCAGCACCAGCGTGGGCGTGTCGGCGAAGGGATCAAGCGCGTACCAGCTCGTATCGGGAATCAGGAGCATGTCGCTTTCATGGATCGCCGCCCAGCCGCGGATGCTGGAGCCGTCCATCCCAAACCCCTCTTCAAACGAAGACTCTTCCAGCTCATGAATCGGGTAGGAGACGTGCTGCCACAGCCCCGGCAAGTCCGTGAAGCGAAGGTCCACAATCTTCACGTTGTTGGCGGCTGCAAATTCTAGTACGGCTTTCGGGTTCATTGTTCCTCCATTACATAATTTTCATCTGCTCATCCGGAAAACTGGTGCGGATTAGGCTGAAATGAAGCGTCAACATATCTTGCGCGTGGAATTTAGTCAAGCCCAAAGGGCGCAGGAAAATCGCTGTTTTTCTTACTTCGATAATAAATTTTGCTTATGATCCTCTGCAACAAATATGGGGCTCTTGGGAAAGAAAGTTTTCAGCAGTCTGCCAGACTACACGCCGGGCGAGATGACCTCAGAATGAATTCCATCCTGAATTGAGAGAAGGCGGGCGAAATACCGCGAAAGACAGCGAAAAATCCATTGACACTTTTCTGAAAATTTTGCTACGGTACAAAATCCCCGTGAGAGAATGGAAACTCACTTTCTGGGGCGCAATAGCTTCGGGTAGGCGTTTTCGAACCCCAGGAGAAGGCAGGAAGCGGAATGTTCGTAGCCAAGCGGATGTTCCTGACTAAAGGTGTAGGGAAGCACCGCGAAAAGCTGACCAGTTTCGAGTTGGCGCTGCGTTCGGCGGGCATTGCCGCGTGCAACCTTGTCCGGGTTTCCAGCATTTTCCCTCCCCGATGCAAGCTGGTTCCACGCGCTGAGGGCGTAAAGGAGTTGAGGCCCGGGCAGGTCACCTTTGTCGTGATGAGTGAAAACTCCACACGCGAACCCCACCGTCTCATCGCCGCCTCGGTGGGCGTGGCCATTCCCAGCGACCGGAACACCTTCGGCTATCTTTCCGAGCACCATTCGTTCGGTGAAACGGAAGAAGTGGCAGGGGAATACGCGGAAGAGTTGGCCGCGGAAATGCTCGCCACGACGCTGGGCGTGGAATTCGATCCTGACCGAAGCTGGAATGAAAAGAAAGAGATCTACCAGATTTCCAACAAAATCGTCCGCACGTTGCACGTCACGCAGTCGGCGATCGGCGACAAGCGCGGCCTTTGGACCACTGTGCTCTCGGCCTCCATTTTGCTGGGCATCGACGAATAGCAGGAGAGTCACGTTCTCTCCTACACCTTCCTGACCGCTGCAAGGAGTTCCAAGCGAAAGGTCTAAAGATTCCAATTCCCTTAGGGGGCGAAATGCGCAAGAGCGATATCCTCTCCAAACCCACTCGGCCGCTGAAAATCGATGGCAGCAAGAGCGTCAGTGCGCTCCTGGAAAAGATGCAAGGCATCTCCTTTCAGGGCCGCAACCTGGGCATTGCCTATCAGATTTGGAAGAAGATGCTGGGCGATCGAGTGATGATCATGATGGGCATGTCGGGCGCCATGGTGCCCGCCGGGATGCGCCGCCTGGTCGTCTACCTCATCAAGTATCGCCTGATCGATTGCCTGGTCACCACCGGCGCCAACCTTTTTCACGACATTCATGAAACCCTGGGCCGCCTGCACTTCCAATGCTCCCCCAGCATCGATGACGTGCATTTGCAAAAGCACTTGATTGACCGTATGTACGACACGCTGGCCGACGAGGAGCAATTCCGCGAGGCGGACGCCATGATCGGCCGCTTTGCCGCAACGCTCGACCAAACACGTCCATACACCACGCGCGAATTTCTGAATCTGCTGGGAAAAGACCTCGCCAGGCGCGCCAAGGAAGACGGCATCGTTACGGCAGCCTATCGCGCCGGCATCCCGCTTTATTGCCCCGCCGTAGGCGACTCCTCCATCGGCATCGGCATTGCCGAAAACCGCCACGAAGGAAAGAACCAATTCACTTTCGACGTGATTGGCGATGTGCTGGAGACGGCGCACCTGGCCTCCGATTCACCCAACAGCGGCGTGGTGTATTTCGGCGGTGGAACGCCCAAGAATTTCGTGCAACAGACGGAAGTCACAGCAGCCTTTATGCGCAACGCCACCGAGGGCCACAAGTACGCCATGCAGATCGTGACCGACGCCCCGCATTGGGGTGGGCTTTCCGGCTGCACCCTGGAAGAAGCGCAAAGCTGGGGCAAAATCGCTCACGACGCCAGCATGGTCACCGTTCATTGCGATTCCACCATCGCCATGCCGGTTCTGGTTTCGGCCCTCGCCGAAAATGGCGCCCTGATTCGCAACCGCAAGAAGCCCGTGTTCTCCCAGGGGCGCGAGCTCAAGTTTTCATTCCCAAGGTAGCGCCGCCAAGTTTACCGGCCCGCAAATTCTATTCGGGTTTTCCCCTCCGATTGTCGCCGCGCGACATGCTTAGCGGCTATTCCGCATGTATAATTCAGGTAGGACCGGCGCGCGCGCCTGTCGCTCGCGCAGTCCGCGTCAATGCCCGACGATCAACTATCCAATCCGGACACTCTCGCCAATCCCCAGGACGTTGAGCGCCTGGTGCGTGATTTCGAGCAGCGCACGCTGGCGGAATTGAAAGGCCGCTTCAGCCAACTGGTCTATCTTGCTTCCCTGCGCGATTACAACACCGGCCGTTACAACCACTACGGTTTAGAAACGCGTTACCCGTCGGAGGCGGTGGACGAGGGTCTGCGCCAATGCCACATGCGGATTTTTGAAGAGCTGGTGGGGCTGTCCCTTCAGGAGCAGACTGAAGATTTGCTGGATTTCTTCGAGTCGTTGAAGGAGGATCGGGCACGGCTGGTGAATGTCTGGAAGCGCTTGAAGTCCTACCAGATTCTCCCTCCGGAGGATTGCCATCCCCTGGCGCGGGAGCTGTTTGAAAAGAATACGGAGGTGATGCTGAAAATCCTCCGCGAAACGGACCTGTGGCCCCTATTGCACGATCCGCATCGCGACGCCGATCACCTGCCCTAACACTTCGCCCTCATCGGGAATGCGGATGGTTCGCGGCCCGGCGGGAGACAGTGCGTGCGGAAGCAGAGTCACTTCCTTCCCGCGCTGGAAGCA
>JASHTZ010000584.1 GCA_030040295.1 Terriglobia bacterium
GATATTCCAGCGCCGATTGAAGAAGGCCACATCACCGCCACGCTGATTCACCTGGCGAATACATCCTACCGGCTGGGACGCACGCTGAATTTCGATCCGGCGAGCCAGCAAGTGATCAGCGACGATGAGGCCAATCGTTTCTTGCGCGGCGAAGACCGGGGCTTCCGCGCGCCATTTGTGATTCCGGAAATTGTGTAACGCTGAGAATCCATCATGCAGCGAGACCTGGGCGCATTTGCGGGACAGATTTTCGATATCGCCATCGTGGGCGGCGGCATCAACGGGGCGGCAACAGCTCGAGAAGCTGCGCTGCGGGGATTGAAAGTGGCGCTGGTGGATGCCCGGGACTTTGCCGCCGGCACCTCCAGCCGTTCCTCAAAGCTCATCCACGGCGGGCTGCGCTATCTCGAGCAATTCGATTTCAAGCTGGTGCACGAATCGCGAGCGGAGCGGCGCACCCTGCTCGCCCTCGCGCCGCACCTTGCGCGCCCACTGCCGTTCGTTCTGCCGATCTATCGGGGCGACCCGTACTATCCCCTTAAGGTTCGCCTGGGCCTTTTGATCTATGACTTGCTAGGTAATCTCGGGGCCGCCGACCGGCATCGCACTTTCAAACCAGCGGACGCGCTGCGGCTGATTCCAGGGTTGCAACCACAGGGCCTGCGAGCTGCAGCGGTCTATTTTGATTCTGAAACCGACGATGCGCGTTTGACGATAGAAATGATTCTTGCTGCTGCCGAGCGCGGCGCTGTGTTGGCGAACCATGCGGAGGTTCTGGGGTTTCATGCTTTGCCTGACGGGCGGGATATCGTCACGGCCGAGGTAGAAGATCGGCTTTCGGGGCGCCGCTTTGAACTCCGCGCGCGATACTGGGTGAACGCCACGGGCCCCTGGGTGGATCATGTTCGCGGGCTGCTGCCAGGTTTTGATGGAACGAAAACCATCCGGCTGACCAAAGGTACGCACATCATCTTGCCGGCGCTCAGTCCGGACCATGCACTATTTGCCGCCATCCGGCCCGGCGAGAGGATCTTCCTGTTGCTGCCCTGGCACGGCTACGCGCTGTTGGGGACCACCGATACGGATTATGACGGCGACCCCGCAAGCGTCCAGCCCGACTACAAAGATATTGATTACCTGCTCGCCGCCGTAAACCGCATCCTGAACCAGCCGTTGGCGGTAAGTGACGTGCTGGGCTGCTTTGCGGGCCTGCGCGCTCTGGCGATCGAAACGGGTCGAAGCCCATCCGAGAATACCCGAGAATACCGCTTCCACGAAGAGCCGGGCATCAGGAATTTTACCTCCATCTGCGGGGGAAAACTAACCACGGCGCGCGCCCTGGGCGAGAATCTGCTGAATCGCATCCTCAGCCACTTGGGTGCTGCCCCTTCCTCAGATCAAGTAAGTCGAACCGCGCTGCTGCCGGGCGGAAACACCGGGCCGCTGGAGGATTTTGTCCGCGTGGCAATGGAGGCAGCGGAGAAAAAATTTGGCATTCCGGCTCTCGTCGCGGAACGAATCATCCGCACCTACGGCAGCCGCTGGGGCGAAGTGCTCGAACCAATTCGCAAGAGTTCTGAATTGGCGCAGTCCCTGCCCGGAACTCCTCCCCTGCTCATCGCAGAGGTTCTGTTTGCCATTCGCCACGAAATGGCGATGGAGGTATCTGATTTTCTGCTGCGTCGATCGGGATTAAACTGGCTGGCGGCCTCCTTGTTGCAGGAAGCAGCTCCGCGCGTAGCGGAAATCTTTGCGCAGGAGTTGAGTTGGAGCGATGAGCGTCGCGAAGCATCGCTTGCTGCTTTCAGGGCATGTTGCCCTCAGCTACAGAAAAAATCTGAAGAAGTGAAAGGTATGATCTAAGAGATGAAACGAGCCGCCCACGCATCTGACATTTTGTATCTTTAGCTGTTATCGCTCTATCAATGGCGAGCCTTCCACCAATCCTAAGTCGAGTACTTAATGCCCGGCCAAGCGCGCTCACCTGGCCTCCGCTGAGGATCGGCCATCGGGGTGCGGCGGGCGAAGCTCCAGAGAACACCCTGGCGTCGTTCGAGCTGGCGTGGCGCCAGGGCATGGATGGAATTGAGTTCGACGTTCAACTTTCTTCCGACTCTGTCCCGGTGGTGATTCACGACCCGCGGCTGCTGCGCACTACGTCCGGCAGCGGCTGGGTTTGGGAGCATCGGGCCAGCGTGCTGCGGCGGCTCGATGCAGGCTCGTGGTTCAATCGCCGTTATCGGCTGCGCGCGCGTGAACGCTATGCCGGCGCCCGCATTCCAATGCTTGCGGAAGTTCTGCATTGGGCCAAGGCGAGGCGCTGCCGGGCGTTTGTCGAGATCAAGGATTACCGCGAGGGTGCGGCGGCAAGAATAATCGAGGAAATCGCGCGCGCCGACGCCTGGCCTTTGGTGCACATCGTTTCGTTCGATTTGCCGACGCTTCGTCAGGTTCGAGATTTGAACGGTCGCGCGCGCTTGGGGTTGGATTTTTCTGGCCGCCTGATGCCGATCCGCCGGGCGCTGAAGCTCCAGGCCGAAGCGCTGCTGCCACACTGGGCTATTGCTTCGCGTGGCCTCATTCGGCGCGCCCACCGCGCCGGTCTGCAAGTGTTTCCCTGGACGGTCAACTATCCGCTGCACATGCAGCGTAAAATTCAGGAGGGGGTGGACGGGCTGATCACTAATTATCCCGCCAGGCTTTCGGCCGTCATGGAGCGCCTGAAACTGACCCGGCCGGATTTGGTGCTTTGACATGCCGCGCATCCGGCCGTCACAGGTGATGCATCCGTTCGGCGGCAATTGTCGTAAAATGGGTTCTTCAGGGCAGGCGTTTCGTGGGGATTTGCCAATGATTTTAAGTGCGGCAGGGAAGCAGGCATGCATAGATCGCCATTCGTGAGATCGAAACCTCAAAAACCTGCGCGGAATTGGCAGGTGATATCTGCCTTTCTCGCCCTGGCCGGTGTCGCCCTGACCACGCCATCGCTCCGTGTTCGCGCGCAGCAGCCTACATCCCCGGAAGCGCAAACGCCCACCATTCGAACCACCGTTGAACTCGTCAACGTTCCTGTTAGCGCCTCGACCCGGCGCGGCCAGCGGGTGATCGACCTGACCGCCAATGAAGTCAAGGTCTTTGAGGACGGCGTGGAGCAGAAGATCACGAATTTTGAACGCGAAACCCGCACGCCGTTGCGCATTGGCTTGATTCTTGACACCAGCAACAGCGCCCGGCCCAAGCTTCCTTATGAAAAGGAAGCGGCCCAACAGTTCGGAGACTTGATTCTGGCCAACGCCCCATCCGAGACTCAAATCTTTCTCGAGACCTTTGATTCCTCCAGTTCCATCGTACAGGATTTTACGCATGACCCTGACGTGCTGAGCAGCAAGATCGAAGACCTGGCATCCGGTGGCGGCAAGGCTCTCTACGATGCCATCGTTTTTGCCCTGCGGGAGAAGATGCTGAATGCCGGAGCGCCGGAGGAAATGCGGCGGGTACTGGTGGTGGTGAGCGATGGAATGGACATCGAAAGCCAGCACACGCTGGATGAAACCGTTTCCATGGCGCGCATGGCGGAAACCATGATCTATACCGTCGACACGGCGGCTTATGGGTTTTCGAATCCCGGGGACAAGAACCTCGAGGCGCTCGCCAGCGACACGGGCGGATACCCCCTTTATCCCCTGCGTGACACTCCCGGTACGGATATGCAATCGGGATACCTTTCGCATGGCCAAATCGATGACACTTCGCAGAATAAGGCCGAGGGGGCGGAGACAGGCGAATTGTCTTCCGAGCGAATGGCCAACCTTGCGGGCGCATTACAGCTTATCGGACACGATCTCAGTGAGCAGTATCTGATCAGCTACAAACCGACGCGAAATGCTCTTGACGGAACGTATCGGTCCATTAAAGTTGAGACAACTCGCCGCGGAGTGATTTTGCGCTGGAAGCCGGGATACTTTGCCACGGCGGTGCAAAAGAAAGGGTGAAAGGAATAGGGATAAGGGTAAAGGGTAAATTCCCGAAGCAAGCTCTGGAAGTTAGCTTGGCTGATCGATCACGCAAAATGGAAATTTCAAAGATCGAAGTACCCTCATTTTTTGGTTTCACCCTTTCGATTTCTTCCCTTTCGGTTTTCACTTTACCCTTGTTCCTTATCCCTTTACCCTTTGAAACTGTGTCCAAGACCCCCGCCAGGATCGCCAAGAAATTTCTCGTAAGGGGCCGCGTGCAGGGCGTGGGATATCGGTATTTTACAGAGCGATGGGCGTCGCAGCTCGGCGTCTTCGGTTACGTGAAAAACCTCTGGGACGGCAATGTGGAAGTTTATGCCATCGGAAACGCCATGGCGCTGGATGAACTGAAGCAGCAACTTTATGAGGGCCCTCGCAGCGCCCGAGTAACGGCGGTCGAAGAGTCGGAAGAGACTGTGGATGAACGGTACACCCGCTTTTTAATAGAAGAGACGTTTTAGGAAAGTTTAAAGGTCAATGGCTAAGAATAAACGGAGGATGCGTGATTGATCTCAAAATTCTGATTCGCGAAATACCCGACTACCCCAAGCCCGGCATTCTTTTCTACGACATCACCACACTGCTGAAAGACCCCGTGGGCCTGCACTGGGCCGTCGACATTCTTGCCAACACGTTTCTCACTCAGAAGATCGATCTGGTGATCGGGATTGAAGCGCGCGGATTCATTTTTGCACCTATGGTGGCCTACCGGCTGAACGCGGGATTCGTTCCGGCTCGCAAGCCCAATAAACTGCCCGCCGACCGCGCCTCCATGCCTTATAGTCTGGAGTATGGAAAGGATGCGATTGAAATACACCGCGATGCCATCCATCCGGGGAATGACGTCCTGATTATCGACGATCTGCTCGCCACCGGTGGAACCGCCGCCGCAACCGCCAAGCTTGTGGAATCGCTGGGCGGCCGTGTGGCCGGCATCGGCTTCGTCATTGAATTGGAGGAGCTAAAAGGGCGCGCGAAGCTCAATCCGTATCCGGTGCATTCAATTCTGAAGTATTGATGGACTGATCTTCCCGATTCGGCTATTTGCCGATTTGCGGCGGCCGGAGCTTCTTCAGAATCGCATCCAGGAAGAAATCCTCTGGCAACGAACCTTCCACGAACGCCTCGCCGTTGATGATGGTTCTGGGCACAGCGAAGACGCTAAAGCGTTCCGCAAGCTCGGGGAATTCTGTGGCTTCAATGCCATCGGCGCGGACTTGGTCACTCTCCATCGCGAATTGGTATGCCAGGCGCACGGCTGGCGGGCAATGGGGTCAGGTGGGTGTGGTGAAGACTTGCAGGTGAAGGGGTTGATTGAGTTGCGCGAGTTTTTCGCGGCTCTGGGGATTCAACCCCGAATCGCCTTTGGAGACGGCCAGAATCCCGTCCAGCAGCGCCGCAAACTCGTAACCGGCGGGCAACCCATAAAATCGGATACCGTAATCTTTGCCATTGCGAATGACCGTGGCCGGGACCTTATCCACCGCGTATTCCGCCGCTTTCTCCTTGTCAATCAGGAAATTGTGGGTTTCCAGGGAAACCTTGTCGGAAATCCCCATGATCTCCTCAAGCAACTGTCGTGTTTCACGTCCGTAGTCGAGATTCAGTTCCTGGGTAAAATGAACCAGCTTGACGGGGTTCGGCATTCCGGCGAGCCTCTCGCGGATTTCCTCCACGTCCGAATCACGAAGAAGTCCCATGGATTCTCCTTAAGCACCTACTCTGGCGATCCCTCCGCCTTCACTTCAAATC
>JASHTZ010000585.1 GCA_030040295.1 Terriglobia bacterium
GATGGTCAGCAGGCTCCCGCGGAAATTCCCTGCGCAGGGGGTGGCGGCGGGGCGCAAAACGGCCAGGCCACTCTCAACGCCAACGGCATATTGGGAATCGGCAACGCTCCACAGGACTGTACAATTGCCGGTTCCAATGAATGCGCCACGGAGCAAGGAATTGACGGGGTGTCGCCCTACCCCTACGTTTACTGCAACACCGCCGCCTGTGAAACATCTTCCGTGCCACTCGAGTATCAAATCTGGAATCCTGTGGCAGCATTTTCTTCTTCGGACACGAACGGCGTGATGTTTCAATTGCCGGGCGTGGCTCTGAGCGGAGCACCCACGCTGTATGGCACGCTGACCTTCGGCAATAACACTCAGCCTAACAACGCGATTCCAAGTTCAGCCATAACCTATGAGCTGGACGGCCAAGGCCAGTTTCCGACCATTACCTTCAATGGCGTCGATTATGCCGACGCGGGCTTTGTGGACAGCGGTTCCAATGCTTACTTTGTTTCCGATGCCGCCACCTTGACTTCCGCCACCGGCATTACCACGACCCTTTGCACCGACAACTCTTTCTACTGCCCGGCGTCTCCTCTCGGTTTGAGCCTTGCGCTCAACGGATTCAATGGCGCCTCTGGAAGTGCCACCCTCTATATCGACAATGCGGACTCGCTGCTCTCCGATTGCACGGGTTGCGTCGCCTTTGACAGCCTGGCCGCCCCCAGCGGCACGAACCCCTCAAACGACTTCTGGGACCTCGGCCTGCCCTTCTTCTTCGGCAGGCAACTCTTTGTGGGAATTGCCGGCGCCGCGACGTACCCCTACGGCTATTGGGCGTTCTGAGCCGCTCTTAATTTGGCTTTTGTAATACCCCGCATAGAAATTTCGAATTTGACTCTTCCTCACGAGTGCCCCAAGCTGAAGGTGAAAGAATCAGACCGGCTGGCTTCTCAAGGACAGCGCGGCGGGGGCAAGGCTTTACCGCTATTTGCCGCGAGTCCCTTCCCTGTGCGAAGCGAGAAGGCCAGTCGTTCAGGATTTTCACTCCGCTCGGATACCACGTAGTCTCCGCGAAGTAAGCTACAAGACCGTCTCGACATCGATTCCAGCGCGTTGCCGGGGAAATAACCACGGTGCGAGTGCGGCCGTGTGTCTTGATGTATCGGCGCCAATACTTGTGCGGACGAAGAGACAGGGGGGATGAGACCAATGGAGGGCGCAAAGGAAAGCGGGAAAAGAGAAAGGCTCGTGGTGGTGGGCAACGGCATGGCGGGAGTGGCCTGCGTGGAGCAGATCCTTCGTCACGCGCCCAAGTTCGACATCACAATCTTCGGGAACGAGACTTACGTCAATTACAACCGCATCATGCTCTCCGCCGTGCTGGCAGGTGAGAAGTCGATCGACGAAATTATCTTGAACGGGCTCGACTGGTACGACCAGAACAACATCGATTTGCGGCTCGGCGTGCGGATTGTTGACGTCGACGCGTCCGCCAAAACCATCACCGGCGACGACGGGAGCGTAACACCCTTTGACAAGCTGCTTCTCGCCACCGGCAGCCAGCCCCTGATTCCCTCCATTGACGACGTGAAGAAGGATGGCGTCTTCGTTTTTCGCAACCTGGATGACACTCGCGCCCTGCTGGAGCGCGCGCGGCCGGGGCTGAAGGCCGTGGTCATCGGCGGAGGGCTGCTGGGCCTGGAAGCGGCGCGTGGACTTCAGGTGCGCGGCTGCGAAGTGACCGTAGTTCACTTGATGGATTGGTTGATGGAGCGCCAGCTTGACAGCGCCGGCGGCGGCTACCTGGCGGCGGAAATGAACAAGCTGGGAGTTACCGTGCTGTTGGGACTTTCCACCACCGCCATTCTGGGCAATGGGAAGGTGGAAGGCGTTCAGTTCAAGGGCGGCGGAAGCCTGCCGGCCGAGTTGGTGGTGATCGCCGCGGGCATTCGCCCCAACGTTGACCTGGGCCATAAAGCGGGCCTGGAAGTGAAACGCGGCATCGTGGTGAACGATTACATGGAGACGTCAAACCCCGACATCTTTGCCGTCGGCGAGTGCGTGCAGCACAACGGCGTTTGCTACGGCCTCATTGCCCCGCTGCATGAACAGGGCAAGGTGCTGGCCGCCACCCTTACCGGAAACAAGGGGCCGAAATACGCGGGTTCAGTGCCTGCCGCCAAATTGAAGATCATGGGTGTGGATGTATTTTCCGCCGGCGAAATCAACGACAAGGTGGATGGCTCGGAAGTGATCCGTTATGAAGACCCCTCGCTCGGCGTCTACAAGAAACTCACGCTCAAGGGCGGCAAGCTGACCGGCGCCATTCTGTTGGGCGACACTGCGGACAGCCACCGCTACATGGACTGGCTGCGCAGCTCGACGGACATCACCAAAATTCGCCGCCAGCTTCTGTTCCCCGACTCCGGTGAGGACGGCGGTTTGGATATCGCGCAGATGGCGGACAGCGACACCGTGTGCGGGTGCATGGGCGTCACCAAGGGAACCATCATCAACGCCATTCACGAAAAAGGACTGTGCACACTCGCGCAAGTGAAGGAGTGTACGCGCGCCTCCACCGGCTGCGGCAGTTGCACCTCGCTTTGCCAGCAACTTTTAAAGGCCGTCGCGCCGGAATTCCAGGAAGAAACAAAAAAAGTGATTTGCAAATGTCTTCCCTTCGCGGAGGACAACCTGCGCGAAATTTTGCGCAGCCAGAAATTGAAGTCCGTGCAGGAGGTGCTGGAGATCTACGGCAACGGACAGGGCTGCGAGGTTTGCAAGCCGGCGTTGAGTTACATGCTTGACATGCTGTGGTGCGGCGGGCACCAGGAAGACCGCTCCGC
>JASHTZ010000586.1 GCA_030040295.1 Terriglobia bacterium
GCTCGATTTTCACCCAGTCGCCCACTTTCAGGCTGTCATCGATTTGCAGCACCAGCCCGCCGAGAATGTTCGAAAGGCTGTCCTGAAGCGAGAAGACGATCACGCCGCTCATAACTGCGGAGGTCGCCACCAGTCCGGAGAGTGACAGGCCGTAGTGCGCCAGCAGCCACAGGCCGACCCCGCAGTAACCGGCGGCCACCATAAGGTCCCGGAGCACCTGCGGCGGCGCGAGGGGCGTGAAGCACAGGACGACGTCGAAAATGATGATGCTGGCCAGCTTGACGAACCCGCAACCCACCAGAAAAAATCCCGCCGATTGCAGCGCCTTGGTGGCGTTGGGCATGTCAAGAGCCGCGGGAATGGCCGAAATGGTCATCAGGATGATGCCCAGAGCGTAGAGAATCAGGGCGGTGCGCACGTGATGGCGCTGGCGCCGCACCAGCAAGCCCAGCAGCGCCGCCGGCACCAGAATGCCGATGGAAATATCGAGAAAGCTGTCGTTGTGGGCAACGAGCTGAAAGCTCCGCCAGAAGTCAAGCAACGGATTCGCGTCCGGCAGGACGGCGGATAGAGTCCAAGTGTTCATGCGGTTTCAGTCCAAAGCTGACGAGATTTTACCGCGAGAGGATTGGCGCGCCAAGGGGTTTAATCCGTCGGTTGGCGCGGAGGCAGAAGGAGCAAAGCAAAGTCAAAAGTTAAAGGTCAAAAGTCAAAACGTGAAAGTCAAAGGGTTAAAGTCAAAAGGGTGAAGCCGGAAGTCCGGCCTCATTCTTGACTGGGCGGTGGGGTTGCGGAAATTGCCTGATGAAAATTCCTGGAAAGTTTCTTCACTCCGCACCGTTCTAGGAATGAGGGGAACAGGGGGACGGAATTGGGCTGCACGCCCGGATGGGGCTGGGTGAAGCTGCGAAGCTTACTCATCCTTGATGGCGGCCTTGACCATGGCCAGCATGGAAGGCGGAATCATGGCTACGGAAATTCCGTGGTCTTTTTCTGCGTGCTCGGCGGCAAGCTTCAACAGTTCATCTTCAGTAGCAGCTCGAATTTCTTTCGGGCAGCCGGTACCCAGGTCACTACAGCGCAGGACTTTGGCCATGAAAGTCTCCTCGTCGTGATCGTGCCTCTATGGTCAGGTCGCGGGTGCGGGCACCCGCGTTCGAGCAAGCACGGCGACGATCATAGCACTGCCCGGTCCTGGGGCGAAGATTTTCATGCGTCCGGCGCAAGGTTGCTGCTTTCGCGGATTGCATTTTGGTTTCCCCCTGTTATGATGTTGATGTTGCGTGCGGAAGTGGAAGATTGAGGGACGCAACAGGACCTCAGGGAATCGCAAATTGAAGGTACCGGAAAAGCGGCCGGGACTCGAGACGGAGGCGGTTCAAACCGCTCATCCCGCACTTCGCGTGGCAAATCAGGCATCGGATCACCAGTGAGGATCGCCAGGCAACTCGTCAATTTCGCTCTGGGTGCGGCGGTGGGTCTTTGCCTGTATTTCCTTCCCAAGACTAACCGCGTTTCCAAACCTTCATCCCTTCCGAGTCCTCTGGCGGCTGAGAACCATTCCGGCGCAGTAAGCCAATCCCGAGCGAATCAAGGTCCAAAGCTTCTCGAGGATGTTGTCCACGAACAAGCACGTGTGACTGAGCATCACCGCAGTCTGTCGCCAAACCTTGCCCGGACGGAATCTCCCCTCAAGCTTCAACCTGTGCCGACGGACCCGCAACCGCAAACCGCAATCGTGAATGTGTCCTCCGAAACGCCTGCCCCACTGAGCCTGAAGCCTTTAGGATACGTCGAGAAGGCAGACGGACAAGTGGAAGCCATTATTCCGCAAGAAAACGAGGTCCAGGTCGTTCATATAGGTGACCTCATTTCAGGCCGGTACCGGGTTGTGAAAATTACTCCTGACTCGGTGGGTGCCATTGACGAGACGCTGGTGCAGTCTGCCATGACCAAACCCAGTGGCGGTGGGTCTGCGGAATCAACGGCAAGTGTCGCTCCGGCGCCTGCCGCGCCAGCGACGGCCGAACCCTCCCGCTCTGTGCAGACATTGGCGGCATCCGCGCCGCCGGTGGGGCCTGTTTTGGACCCGAAAGCTCTCGGGTACGTTCAGCGGGCCGATGGTACCACGGATACCGTGATTGCAGAGGCAGACACCGTGCAATTGGTTCCGGAAACCCCGGCAGAAGTAATGGCGCAAACCACCCCGGCGGCTCTCCCCGAGCCGGCTTCGGGTAACCAGGGTTTGCCATACTCTGCCCAAGTGGCGAGCTTAGACGTGGGGATGCAACCCGAAGTTGTCGCCAGCTCGTCCGAAGTGCCGGCTGATTTTGTTCCTGGCAAGATCCGAAGGGTTGCCGACGGTTCGGCACTGCGAATTTCAGGTGCGACTTTGGGAGGCGAACCACCGGCACTGGATGGGTTGGGCGAATCAGCCTCATCCTATCTTGCCAAAGACTCAGTCAGCTCGGGAGGGCAACCGGTTGAGCTGCCTGTCATGATGCTTCCTCTCGGATACGTGGTTAAAGAGGATGGCTCATTTGCGGCGATCGTTTCGAAGGACGGTGAAATTTACGTTGTGGGACAAGGCGACCGGTTTGCGGGACGCTACCGTGCCGTCAGCGTTTCTGCTGAGACTGTGGAAGCGTTGGAAGATTCTCCCTGGCAAGCGCACCCGCCGCCCTTGCGAGCGCCTCCGGAAATCCGGGGTGCGCTCACGGCATCGGCTCGCGCAAGGCCAGAATTCTTAGGCGAGGAAGGCTACAGTGAATGCGAATTGTATGACAGAGGAGAAGTGTCTCTAAGAACGGCCCGCAATTCTTCGCTCCAAGGTCAGATGGTTCCCGTGTGGGGTCGACTGGACAAAAACGAGCGCAAAGTCGTGGCAAATGATGATCGCACATCGCGCGCTTCGTTCTCGAAAGATAACGCAATCTCACCGGGTGTACCAACCTATGCCTTCGAGACGCTGGGTTATGTCCAGACGCAGGATGGAGAGATGCGGGCTATCGTGGCGGATGAATCGGAGCTCTATTTGGTAAAGCAGGGGGAGACGTTCGCGGGGCATTACCGGGTGATCAGTGTCGATCCTGCCTTGGTGTTGGCCGCGCAGGAGCCGGCGGGTGAGGGAGCGGGATCCATGCTGTCTTTTCAGGCAGAATCCCAAGCCGAGGCTGCATCCAAAGGAATTGAG
>JASHTZ010000587.1 GCA_030040295.1 Terriglobia bacterium
CCAACCTGAATCATGCTGTTGGGACCGTTCTGGCCCAGCACGCGCGAGGGGACAATTGTGGGGAAACCCGCAGCGGCGGTTGCGGTCAACGAACCTTTAAGAAATCCTCGGCGGGATGATTTCTTTTCGAGATCCACGAGCTTGCCTCCAATTAGAAATTCGCGACAGAAAAGCTTTCACCACAGAGGTCACGGAGGTTCACTGAGAAAGCCTTCTCTGTGCTTCTCTGTGGTTTCTGTGGTGAGGGCTTTCAAAGCTGTCCATTCACAAACCGACGTATGCCATCCTTCAGCACGTTCACATTGAAATTGATCATGAGCGCGAGCTTACAGCCGGATAACTTAAGGTATGTGATCACCTGAGCTTCGTGAATTGGAGCAATGGCGTCGACCGACTTCACCTCAATCACCACCGAGCCTTCCACAACGAAGTCGATCCTGTATCCGCATTCAAGCTTAATTTGCTCATAGACGAGGGGGAGAGGCTTCTGCTGTTCAAATTTCAGCCCTCTCTTTCCCAACTCAAATGCCAAACAGGCTTCGTAGGCTGATTCAAGCAAGCCGTGACCAAGATTCCTGTGAACCTGGATCGCAGCACCGATGATGGTCTTGGTGATAGCGTTTAGCCGATCCCGATCAGTCATAGGTTACCGTAGTTTGCCACTTCAAAGCCTTCACCACAGAGGGCACAGAGGTTCACAGAGAAAAACTTCTCTGTGCTTCTCTGTGGTCTCTGTGGTTAAAGCTTTTGCTTTTGCATGTGGTTCTCACTTCCCACCCATCGCCCAAATAATTCCCCCAAGAATCTGATTGTACAAAAGCGGATTGGAATAATCCGCCTTATTGTGGCCAAGAGCGATGTAGTATTCCCGCCCGCCGTCGAAGTTGTGATACCAGGAGAGGGGCAGCGAGTCGCCAAAGCGGTCGCCTGGATAAGTGGCCTTGTCTTTGTCTTCAATCTTGCGGGGATCGGTGACCAGCAGCACGTGGATATCCGGATTCAGGTGGTCAAGGTAGTAGCATTCATCGGTCCACTCGAACGTGGGAGGCAAGTTGCGAGTGGCGGGAAAATTCGCATCCTTCACACGCACCAAAAACTGCTGCTGATGCGGATGCCGCGCAAACTTTCCGCCCAGCACGGACCAGTAATACGGCCAGTTACGCTCCGATCCCGACGCCGAGTGGATGCCCACAAAGCCTCCACCCGATTCGATGTAGCGTTTGAAGGCCTCGCGCTGCGAATCGTTCGTAAACGCTTCATTGTTGGTGTTGGCGAACACCAGCGCCTGATACTGCTTCAGGACGGGATCGGCAAAGAAGAGCGGATCATCGGTCACGTCCACGGAGAATCCGTTCTCCTCTCCCATCTTGCGGATGGCGTTCGCACTGGTTTGAATGTTGTCATGCACGTACCCCTTGCCATTCAGGCCGGGACCATTGTGCGTGTAAACCAACACGCGCTTTTCCGCACCGATGGCGGCGCTTCCGGAAAGCGTGACGCGAAACTTCATGGTCAGGGGCGTCGTGGCGTCGAGCTTCCTTAACCCCAGCGCCGGATATTCCACCCCCACATAACCGTAATGGCGTAGGCACCATCCGTTAGGCGCGCCGGGGCTGGACGGGTCCTCCGTAACGCGCGTGGTGGCGATCTTGCCGCCGAAGTTTCCGGCGAGTTCCGCCCAGGCGGCGGGCACGCGGTCGCTGTCCGGGGCGTCGTCTTGAGCCGCAGTGCGAATCTTGGTTTCCGTGCGCGGCGCGAAGCGGATTTCCAGCGCTCCGCCATAGCCCTTGTCGTGATCGTGCGTACCGCCGATGGACACATCCGCGCCACCGAAGGAAATCAGGCTGACCGTAATATCGATGTCGCGGTGGCCGTCCACGACGGAGTGCGCGACGATCTCCACGTTTTCCTGCACCACCTTGCGATCGTCGACGTACCATCCGCCTTGATAGGCAATCATCCCCAAATCCTTGGCGGCCCGTCTGCGGTCCCACTTCTCAAAATGGTCGTGAATTCCTTTGATCGTCCACAGGTCGTAAGTCTTGCCGTCCACAATCACTACCGGCCACATCCAGCTAATCCCGCGGTGGTGAGGGTGATCCTTGGGGAAATCGTCCGCCACTTCCACGCCGTTGGGCGCGTAGACAGGATAGAGGTAGCAGCAGCGAGCGCGGTCCGGCGCCGTTCCGTCCTTCAGCATGACGCCATAATTGAAAGTGAATACGGGCGCGCCTTGGTCAGTGACCTCGATCGACTTCGAATTCGCATCCTCAAGCTTGAATTGACCCATCGCGGTGCGGGGCGCGATGCCCAACATGAATGAGATTGTGATCAGAATTTTCAACGCGAGAGCTTTCATTCAATGCTTCCCCTGAACTGCGAATTCCCATCGTCGAATGGTGCCGTAGTGTGCAGGATTGCAGGTTGAATTGCCAGGTATTCCCTGCTTCCCTGAAGCTTGACGAGCACACCCTTTCGATAGTTGCTCCAAAAGTAAAAGGGGCCTCCAAGACTCTGGAGGCCCCTATTCATCATTGATCTGGCCGGTTGAACATTTTAGAACTTTAAAAGTAATCCAAAACGCAACTGGCGGTCAGCAGAGCTATAAGGCGAGGAAGCTGGCGCGGTGGTACCCGTGATGATGTCATAGCCGTTGAGATTCGTGACCGCGCCATTCGAGAAGGTAGCATTGGAAACGGTGGTGGCGGGATTCGCAAAGTTGGCGTTGTTGGGAAGACCGTAGCACTCAGCCCGGAATTGAAGCTTGAATCTTTCGGTCAGGCTAAAGTCACGGACCAGTGAAGCGCTCATGTAGAAAAAGCCCGGTCCCCGAACGATATCCCTGCCAGTGGTACCAAAGCGAACGCCGGCATCGCTTGAAGAGGAGTTGACCGCCGCAAAGGCGTTTGGGTTAAAGTACGGCTCATTGGCCCCATGGCCACCCAGGATGCTGACCGTGGGCAGAACTTGATCGGCGGTCTGGGTGTTGCCGGGACAGTTGCAGGAAGTGCCGGAGGTGGTGACGTTGAACGGGGTGCCGCTGTAGCGGCTGAGGACCGGACTAAGGGTCCAGTCGCCGAGCAAAGCTGCGCCCACACCATGCGTGGCCCATTTCTTATTCTTCCCAAACGGCGAACCTAACACGCCATAGAACTGATAATTGAACCGTTGGTCGAAGCCGGCGACGGCCCTGTTGCGAGCAAGATCCTGATAGTAGGCATAGGTCACACCGGTGTTCGCTTCGGTATCATCGTCGTCAATGGTTTTCGACCAGGTAAAGGACGTTCCAAACTGCGATCCTCCCACCCGGCGATTGAGCTGAGCTTCCAGGGCGTTGTAGTTCCCGCCGGTGAAGGGGCCGTTGATGGTCATGGAGTTGTAGTTGCCGCCGAGGGGATTGGCGGCGCTGAAGCTGCAGAAGCTGGCGGGAGTTGCGCCTTGGCATTCTTGCTCCAAAGGAGTGCCGGCATTGCCTCCGCCCGGATAACCGGCGTTCATGTTAATGAACTCTGACAGTCGCACGTCATGATTGCCCACGTAGCCAATCTGCGCGTTGAGGTTGTGGACGAATTCATGCTGGACAAAGATATTCCAAGCCTCCGTGTAGCCGCGGCGATAGTTATTGGGGTAGCCGTAGGTTCCCAGGTAGTACGGCAGGACGTAGGACCCTTGCGACAAGCTGGGAGCGCTGATGGCGGGAATGCCTGAAACCAGGCCACTCGGAGCCGTTGGACCTATCCAGGTGCCGTTGGGGCCAGTGCTGGGCCCTGTATACCCGATGGGCGAATAGGTGTTGGCTCCCGCATACTGCTGGGACAAGATCGCCGGATAGATCCACGCCATGTAGTTCAACGGATAGGGATCGCTGCTCAAGCCAAGGCCGGTGCGAATAACGGTTTTCTCATTCAAACGGTAGGCAATGCCTAGGCGAGGCTCCACCTGCCCAGGGCCCGTCGTCATGTGCGCGTTGCACGGAACCCCGTTAACGCAACCGATGTAAGCCGTGTCCTGGGGCCAATCGTAATTGACCGTGCCGAAATGATCCCATGTGGGAAGGGGGTAATACTCCCAGCGAACGCCATAGTTGACGCTCAACTTTTTCGAAATCTGCCAGTTGTCGCGCGCGTAGGCGGCAAACTCCCACTCGCGGGTGGTGGAAGGATTCTCATACACAGTATCTTTGTCCATGTCGAAGGCCAGGCCGAGGAGAAAATCCGCCCAGCTATTATATTCGTTTTCGGATTTCCCCCCGTTCAGCGCAGTCATGGCACCTGTATAGGTGAAGCCGCCCCGCACACCGACGCTGAGCTGGCCCTGGAAGCGGTTCAGGTCGTAGCGGCCAACGCTTCCGCCGAACCGGAAATTGTGGGAGCCTTTGATCCAGCTCAGGTTGGCCGAATAGGTGTACTGATTGTCGCGGAACAAGAACGGGTTGGAGGTTGAATTGTTCCCCATCGCGGACAGGCTGGTAATGCTGAACGCCGGGATGCCGCCCTGCAACATCTGGGGGCCGTCCGTGCCGGGAATGATCGAACTGAAGTTTTGCGAAAGGTCGGTATTATAGGCCGCGTACCGCGGGCGAGTGTATCCCACGTTGACGTCCAGCAATAAGCGGGGCGAGAAAGTGTATGTCGCTCCCAGGGCCGCGTTCTGGGTCAGTCCATAGGCATTTCCGGGCTGGGAAGTGGAGCCCAAAGCCGGTCCACCCGCCTTGCCGAGTACCTGGGGATCAAAGATATAGGTTGGCTCTCCGCTGTACCGCCCGAAGATCGTCATCTTGTCGGAGGGAACGTAGTTGATCTTCAAGTCCACGCTATCGCGGTGAAAGAGTTCATCGCCCGCGCTGAAGAAATTGTTGACCGGCGAAGTCTGCCCAGGACCGTAATTCGGCGCGGGAAGCAAAGCCGCCATGTATGCAGAAGCCTTGCTGATTAGGGTCGCGGGGATGACATTGGCACCGGAGGCTACACCCCCAGCCGTCGAATCCCCGATCCACAAGCGTCCCGTGCCAGTAGAGGTTCCGGTGGTGGGGTCGTAAATACACCCGGCGGTAGGCGTGGTATCGCAGTTCGTCCCGGCCGGTATGGCAGACGTGAAATTGCCTTGAATCATGGCCGCCGTGGGGATGGAGGTGACAGTGTTCCCCAGAGTGCTCAGCCGGTAGCGATCCCAATCACTGAAGAAGAATAGCTTGTTCTTCTTAATCGGCCCGCCGAGAGAAAGTCCAAAATCGTTCAAAACGTATTTCGAAACCCTGGCGCCGACGCCGTTATTGAAGAAGTTCCGGGATTGCAGAGCGCTGTCGGTGTTGTATTCAAACGCGCTGCCGTGCAAACTGTTGGTCCCGGATTTGATGGTCACGTTGCTTACCGCGCCGTTGGCATTTCCGGACTCGGCGTCGAAGCCCGTGGTGACGATATTGACAGCTTCAATGGATTCCTCGGGAGGCACGTAAGCAATCAGGTTCTGCTCCCAGAAGTTGGAGTCGATTGAGCCATCGATCAACGTGATGTTGGCCGTATCCAAGCCGCCACTAATGTGCAAGGCCAGCGACTGCGTGGGATTCCCCGCGAAAGAGTGCGAGGCAAATGGCGCCGCAGCACCCGGGATCGTAGTGTAGATTGACTGGAAGTTGCGGTCATTGCCCATGGGAAGTTGCTGGATCTCGGTAGTGTTCATTTGGGTCTTGACGTCGGTGCGGTCGGTCTGGAGAGCTTCCAGCGCCGCCGTCACTGTAATTCTCTGGTTGACTTGGGCAACGCTCAAAGTGGTGTCCAGCCGCCGCTGGGTATTGGCCTCAACGATCACGCCCTCCTGCACGACGGTGGCAAAACCTCCGGCGGAAATGCTAACGCGATAGGTACCGGGAAGAAGGTCATCCGCCAGGTAAATGCCGCGGGAATCCGTGACGGATTCAGTCGAGATGCCGGTATCCACATTCAAGACCTCGATTTTCGCCCCTGGAAGTGGGGCATTGGACGCGTCGGTCACGTTGCCGGTCAGCGAGCCGTAGAGAATTTGTGCCATGGCCACGCAGGCAAACAGCAACAACGCCGCGCCGAGCAAGACGGCGATATACTTCACTTCTCTTCGTGCCATCGTCTCCTCCCTGAAGTAGTTTGGATTGTGCACTTCTGGAAGCTCAGTCGTTGAGCGCAACTCAACTCCCGATTCCAACGACCCCTGACCCTGGCACGCGAAACATCAGTCGAAACGCTGCGGACAGCTTGGAAGGTCCCCCACTGCCCTGTGCGCTTCGGTTAAGACTTACTTTGTTGGAGTCTCGCACCAAATCCGGATGAAGGCAAGCAATTTCATCTGGCCCCCACAATTTTTCTTGAAGCCGCCCCTGTTTCAGGCAAAGAGGCGCGGGCGGAAGTGTTTTTGCAAAACCAGCGCAATGGTTCCGCGCAAGCGCGGCTGCTTTGAGTCATCAGCAGGCTCAATGCGCGTGGCCGCATGAGTGTGAGCGCACTCGTGAACCACCTGCTCGATGATTGGGCTCACCCGTTTCCAGACCCGCGTCACTTCCCCCACCACCACGATCACGGCGGGCGCCAGCCCGTTCACGAGCATCGCCATTCCCAAGCCCAGATAGCGGGCCATTTCGTCCAGAGCCCTTCCTGCCCGGCGGTCGCCCCGCTCGGCGAGCGAAAGAATATCCGCAAAGCTGGTGCCGGAGCCATTGGATAACTTGCCTTCCGGGGTACGCGTACCATTGTCCTTCTGCCCGGAGTAATTGCGAATGGCGGCAACGTTGGATGCGTAGACCTCCCAGCACCCGCGCCCCCCGCACTTGCATTCGGGCCCGTCGGGATTCAGGCAAACGTGGCCGAATTCGCCCGCCGCTCCGCTCGGCCCGCGCACGAGATGTCCGTTGGCAATGATTCCCGTGCCGATACCGTCCGACACGGTGAGGGCGATGAGGTCGGTCACGCCCTCGTGCGCGCCGGACCACACCTCCGCGAGCGCGCAGGCGTTGGCGGCGTTTTCAATCTGCACGGGAAGGCCCGTCGAACGTTCCAGCGGCTCCTTCAAATCCACCCGGTGCCAACCCAGGTTGGCAGCGAATTCCACGCGCTGGGCCTCATAATCCAGGCGTCCCGGCACGCTTACGCCGATGCCTTCAAAAGCCACTTCCGGGTGGTGCTCAATCATGCGCTGCGTGTAAGAACATAGGACTTTAATGAATATTTTGGGGTCAAGCTGGGTGGCAATCGATTCCTGGGCGAGAATGCGCGTGTTCAGGTCCGCCAAAGCGATGACGGTCTGCCGCGGCATGACGTTGATGCCGATGATTCCCGCGCGGTGAGTGTTGAGGTAGAGCAGGCGGGGCCGCCGCCCCCGGGGCAACTGCCCAAGAGCTCCTTCCACCACCCAGCGCTCATCGATCAGTTCATCGACAATCAGCGAAACTGTGCTGCGCTGGAGCCCCGTTTGCCGGGCCAAATCCGCGCGCGACAGCGGCTGGCCGATGCGGATGGAATCCAATACGCTGCTGCGATTGATATCGCGTGCAATTTCTGAGCTTGCCACGCACTCTGCCTTCCTGTGCCGGACGCGGGAACATGGGCGGCTGCGGCGGCTCTGCCCATGTCTCCCCCAGTGGAAAATTTACCCCAGACGCGCTTGGCTCTTGCCTGAGCGCTCACTGGCGCGAAGGTGGGCAACACCTCCACAAGGAATCTGTTTGACTCCTGAACAAACTATTTATTCGCACGATTGGAAACTTGTCAAGCTGAATTTAACTTGGATTTGGCCGCCGGAAGTCCCACCCACTGGCGGAAATTGCCGGAGAACATTCGTGCCACATCGCGTCCGATCTGCTTTCGCGCGAGGGGATAACCGTCCGCGATCAGTCGGGAATAAGACGCCGCAAGGACGCGGGAAATGGCGCGGCGCGCGTGCGCCCACTTGTAGATTAACTGGTCCAGAATGCGGGCGTCAGAATGCTGCGGAATCACCGTCGCGCCCAGCAGCTCCAGCCGCTCTGCCGTGATCTCCTCCACGATGGAGGGATTATTGAGGAACCACCAGCAGCCGAAGGGCATCAAGTTGCTGAATTTTCGCGCGGCGACGCAGAGCGCGTGCTGGTTCTCTCGCGAAAGCACGGTAACCAGGAACCGCACGCCGGGGTTTTCCGCGCACAGGCGCTCGACCGATCCCAGGTCAGCAAACCCCAGGCTGTCGCCCGCCTCGTGCAGCGCCGGATTCACCTGGCGCGAGACGCCGATCATCATGGCGAAAGGAATCCTGTGCTCGCGGCAGGTGGGAATGACAACTTCCTGGATTAGGCGCGTGCGCGGCGTATCATCCGGATATTTGAACGTATAGGGCAGCGAAACGGCGAGGTACACCGGGCGCAGACGGGCGATCCATTTATCCAGGAAACGGCGCACCTCGTCAGATATCTGCGGCGATAGTTGCAAATGGGTATGGAAGCCCTCTGCGGAAATGGCCGCATGCGCCGCCTCCCAGTCATTCAGGATGGGGTCCATGCGCAGCGCGCGATGGAAGCGCTCCGGGCAGTCCGAGTGGCCCTCCCACGCGGCTTTCTCCGCCGGATTGAAAGGATCGTTCGTCATCACCACGTCGGAGATATTGGCGATTTCCAAAACGCGCTCCGTGTATTGCTCCACGGTGAGCGAAGCGAAATATTCGCGCGCCTGCTTCAGGTTCGGCTGGCAGGGATCGAGCCCCAACTTAATCAGGACAGTCACTACACCTGCCGCCGCCTCCGAAAGCGGAGAGTTCTTGACGAACAGCGCGTCCCAAATCAGGTCGGCCTGTCCGGATTTTGACTGCGCCCAGAATTCCTCCGGCGTCACGCTCGAGGAGCGGAAGAATTCCGCGATCAAGTAATGGTAATTCACCAGCTCATCGATTCCCCAAAGGCACAGCTTCCCGAAGGCGGGCGGGTAGAGGTGCGTGTGAACGTCGAACACCGGCGTCTGGCTGACCACTTCTTCCACAACGCGCTGCAATTCGGCTGCGGCTACCGCTTCATCAACCTGGATCATGGATTTTCTCCCTTCCGCCCCTGGCCCGGATTATTCATGAATTCCCTGGAGCCATGGCGAAAAGAAGAAGGTTTCACACGGAGGCCACGGAGTTCAAGCACAGAGAACACGGAGACGTCTCCTCGCACTTCTCTATGCACTCCGTGCTTCCAGGGTGGGACGATTCCATCGGCAGCAGACTCCGTGAACTCCGTGTGAAACGCTTTGGCATTTGCTCTTCGCATGGTCATTTCATGAATGAACCGGCCTGGTCCTCTACACCTTCTGAATCGTGGCGAGCGAAGCCGCGTCAAGGCCGCGCAGCAGGTCGCGCAGGATAACGGTTTCGCTCAAATTGTCGACCCGATTCAAGTCCATCCATTCCACCCAGCAGTACTCCATTACCACAAAACCGTTGTAATTTACCCTCTGCATGGCGCGCAGGACGCCGTCGAAATCGATGGTATTCTCGTTCATGCTCGCCTGAAGCTTCCCCTTGCATGCACCGCGGGCGTGAAAATGCGATGCGCGGGCCATCAGGGGTTCAATCTCGGAATCCGGAATCCCTTGATAAGTGAAGTGAGTATAGTCGAGGGTCACCGTAAGGCCGGGGGTCATATCCAGCAGTCGCGCCGCGGCCCGGGGCGTGGGGACGATCGAGCCGATATGCGGCTCAACACTCAGCGTTACGCCCACCTTCGCTGCCGCCTCCACGCGCCAGGCAAGCTCTTCGGCGCTGCGATGAAACGAATCCGCTTCACTCTCACTTTGGAAATGCACGCCGGGAAGCAGGCTGATGTGCCCGCCGTTGCAGCGCAGCGCGAATTCCAGCAGGCGATAAAAGAATTCCGCCGCCGCCGCGCGCACCGGCCCTTCCGGATGATTCACTGCGTTCTCCTCAAAAACCCTGCCCGGCTGGCCGAACACGTCGGCAATGCGCAGGCCATTGGCTCGCAGCGCCTCCGTCACGCGATTCGCCGCGCGCGGCAGGTCCGAAAATACCTCCTGAATGTCCAGGTGCGATCGCCCCGCGAACAGGGCAACATCAACGGCCTCCACGCCCAGGTCGTGTGCGATGCGCAGCGTCTGCTCCCACGGCAGCTTCGGAAATGTGTAATCACATGCGGCGAGTTTCAAACCTCTGGTCTCTCCCTTCTCTTTCCCCCAGGACTCCAATGCCCATTCCCTTGGGGCCTCGACATAACCACCGGGGGAATCAGTTTAATCCTTTGAGGCCCGGAAGGCGAGTGTGCGCTCTCACCTCGATCCGGAAAGGATCACACGCGGGAGATTGTAGCGCCGCTCTCCGACCCGTCGCCCGAAGACAGCTTTGAGTCGCAAGGCGAGCGCCGACGGCGGTCCCGCCTGGGCGGGACTGCCTCTTCAGCTTATCGCGAGGCATTGCCTCAGTTGAGATTCAAGGTTTTCACGTCTTCGGTTTCGATGCGCTGCATCATTGCGCTGCGGTTGGTGAAGTAGGATTTCAAGGCGCCACCCAGGCGCGCGGGAACCACGAACACCTGGTTGTAGGTCATTTGCCGCCAGGAAATCGGACCGCGGTGCGGAATCAACCCGACGCCCCATTGAAAGATAAATGCCGCGTTCCAAAGGATCAGCGCGCCAAGTACCGCCGCCACGGCGGCGTTTGCCGAGCGCGCTTGCTTGAAACATGAGGCAACTTCCTGGAGCGTAACGCCGAGGCCAAGAATGAAGAACGGCGTGAGCGAGATGAAGAAACGGTTGCTGAAGGAGGAAACTCCGTGCCAATCTTCGTGACACGCCACGAGGTAATAGAGGGCCGCGACGGCGGCGAGCGAATAGGCGGCCAATTCCCTGTCGCGCTTGCGCAAAAGCACCAGCCCCGCGAGCGCGGGGATGACAATGGGCGTCCAGGTGATCAATCCATGATTCGAGGAAACCAGCGGCTGCCAGAGCGCAGGGTGAATCCAGTGGGAAAAGCCCAGCGGGTCGTAGCCAAGCTCAAAGGCGTGACCATTGATGATCTCGCGAGTGACGAGCGTGGGCAGGAATGCAGCAACGGTCGCGCCGCAGTAAGCAAGATCCCTGACAAACAGGGTTCGCGATTCGGCCCAGTTGTGTCGCGGCTCGACCCAATTCCTCCAATAGCCATGCATCGACTCGCCGAGCGGCACGAGAAGAATTGCGATGTTCAAATAGTAGACGTCGAGCATCAAGCCCGACAGAAGACCAAGAACGAGCCACGCGCTGAGCGACCGCGAAATGCGAGTCCTCTGCCAGTACCAAAGGAAGAGTGCAACCGCAAAAACCGAGAGCGCATGCGAATAGGAAGGAAGGAAGTACATGTAGACCGGCAGCCCGCTGGCAAACCAGATTCCCAGCGTGGCCAGAAAAGCCCATCGCTCACCCACGAAGGTGCTCGCGATAAGAAACGAAAGGCAGAGCCCCGCGAACCCATACAGTGCCGTCGCCCATGCCATCGTCAGCAGATAAGGCTTGGAAAAACCGTCGGCTTCCACGGCGAATCCCAATCGCCGCAGGATCAACATGCCGGCATGAACAGGGGCCAGGAACGGCGCCCAAAGCATCGCCGAGCCCACGGCATAGTTATTTCGTAAGTGACCGGTGCTCGTGTAGAAATCCGGAGCGATTTGTCCCTGTGGATCGACGCTCAGGATGCGGAAACTCAGGTTGGCGTGGCGCCAGTCGTTTTGAAAGTTCAAATCGTGCTGGACGAGCAACGCACGGACGTAAGCATAGTAGTTCACTCCGTCGCCCCGCACCCAGGGGTTGGCAAGCGGCAGTGTGAGCACAAAGAGAATGCCCAGAATTCGAAGATGATGGGATCGCTTCATGGAAACCTGTTACGAAAGGGGTGCTTTGTCCGCGGCGGCTTTGGCGCTCAATCCAAATTTCGACTCCGGGTCAGTCAGGAAGATGGCCGCGGAGAGGCTGAGAATCGGCCCCGCAACGTTGAACAGAGCACGGGTGGTGTTGCCCCCGGCATCGTTGTAAGCGCCGAGCGCAAGTGCCGCGCAAAACGCCGTTGCGGTAGCGACAATCCACGGCATCGGCAGACGGCGCAGGCGCAGGATTCCCAACGGGAGCAGCCAGGCAAAGACATACCAGAATGTATGATCGAAGACGCATCCCCTCAAACCGGCGGCAAATCCCGCGCCGGCGTGCATGGAAGCGGCAAACTTCCAAGGCCAAATCCAGCCGCCGGCGACACTGGACATGGCGATGGACACGGTGAGAACGCTCGAAATGGCGAGCGCGCAGATCCACGGAAGGCGCGAAAGCCGCTGACGACTTCCCGGCTCCCCGGCCAACCACCATCCCAAAACAAAAATGACGGAAAGCGGAGCATAGGTTTCCTTGGCGAGCCCGCCAAGAATGCCCCAGAGTGGCAGCAGATGCCACCGCCCCGCCAGAAGAGACCAAACCAGCGCCATCAGGAGGCACGCTTCGCCGGAATCAATCAGCCCGGCCAGGTTGAGGTTGGCGACCGCAAAGTTCAGCAAATACAGTGTGGCAGCAAGCAAGGCCGTGGGTAAACTCACTCCCAATCGGCGTCCAACTGCCACCAGCAAGCTGACGGTCGCCGCCGTGAAGATTGAATTCGCAATCAACAAACCGAGCAACGCCGCGTCCCAGCTCCCGGTTCGGCCATTCATCAGCAGGTAAAACAGCCGGGCGACGCGTGGCACTAAAATGCGATAGTAGTTTTCAGCCATGCCGAGCCGCACCGGGGGGTCGGAAACATGTTCAACCCCTGAAGGCAGGCC
>JASHTZ010000588.1 GCA_030040295.1 Terriglobia bacterium
GATCCGCTCTGTGGCCTCTGTGATTTCAACTCTGTGAGCTCTGGGTGAAACGGTCTCCAGTCAACTGCCGTGCTTTGACATATTCTCGATAATCGCGCCCGCGAACGCGCTGGTGCCGAGCGTCTGCACGTCTTTGATGCCTTCCATTTGCATCAATCGCTCCAGGTCGTAGGTAACGCGATGCTGCACGATGGTGGAGGCAAGCGCGCGCTCAATCATTTTGCCCACCTCCGGCCAACCCATGAACTCGAACATCAACGCTCCGGACCGAATTACGGCGCCGGGATTGATCATGTCCTTGTCGGCATACTTGGGAGCAGTGCCGTGCGTGGCCTCAAACACACCATAGCCGTCACCGATGTTCGCGCCCGGAGCCACGCCCAGCCCGCCGATTTGGGCGGCACAGGCGTCCGAAAGATAATCGCCGTTTAAATTCGGCGTCACCACCACCTGGTACTCATCCGCACGAGTCAGAATCTGTTGCAGCATCGAATCCGCAATGCGGTCGTTCACCAGAATCTTGTTCTTCCACTGCCCTTTGCCGTGAGTTGAATAAATCGCATCGAGGCAGTCTTTCACTTCCTTGGCCACCTGCTGCTTGAACGCGTCGTTCGCCATCTCCAGGCCGGGCTCCACCATCGCGGCATTGGATTCGATGGACAGGTTCGGGTCCTTATCCTTGTTGCCCAAGATCCAGCTCTCTCGCTCTGTCACGACTTGGCCACGAAACTCTTCTTTGGCCAGTTCGTAGCCCCAATCGCGGAACGAGCCCTCGGTGAATTTCATGATGTTGCCCTTGTGGACCAGCGTGACCGTCTTCAATCCATTGGCGATGGCGTATTGCAGCGCGCGCCGGGCCAGCCGCTTGGTTCCGGTAATGGAAATCGGCTTGATTCCCACCCCAGAGTCGAGCCGCACCTGCTTTTTGTTGTTATCCTCCTTCAAAAGCGCGTTGATGAATTCAATCATCCGCTTCGCCTGGGGAGCGCCTTCGCGCCACTCGATGCCGGCGTAAACGTCCTCCGTGTTTTCACGGAAAATGATGATGTTCATGCGCTCGGGATGGCGGACGGGCGAGGGCACGCCGGGAATGAACTTCACGGGGCGCCAGCACGCATACAAATTCATCAACTGGCGCAGCGCCACGTTCAGGCTGCGAATGCCGCCACCCACCGGAGTAGTGAGCGGCCCCTTGATGGCAATGCGGAATTCCTTGATGGCGTCGAGCGTGCCCTGGGGCAGCCATTCGCCGAATTTTCGAAAGGCTTTTTCACCCGCGAAGACTTCGTACCACACGATGCGTCGCTTGCCCTTAAAGGCCTTCTCCACCGCGGCGTCAAAAACCCGCTGCGAGGCTTTCCAGATGTCGCGGCCCGTGCCGTCGCCCTCGATGTAGGGGATGACCGGCCGATCGGGAATTGCAAACTCCCCGTTCAGGTAGGTAATGGTCTGACCTTCCGCCGGTACCGGGTTTCCGTTATATGCAGCCATGGGCAGAATCACTCTCCCTCAATTGGATTCGCTGTGCTCCGCAGTTATCATCCTCCGGCAGAGCCAGAGGCTTTCCGGTGACTGGCCCCTCAAAGGCGCCTGACCGCCACCGCTTGCAAGAAACCCCTCACCCCAACTCCCCTCCCCCTCTTCCCTCTCCCCAAGGGAGAGGGAAGAGGGGGAGGGGAGTTGGGGTGAGGGGTCCGTTCGATACGATTAAACCCACCACTTGCTGACTCCCGGAACTGTCAAACTCAGCCTGCCGCCCCGGCAAAGCCGAGGAATCTCCCAACGGATTAGTGCCTTCTGACTCTACATGTCGAAACCAAAAAGCATAGCACACATCAGGCTTCAACTTTGGCGCAGATGTCAGGCAATTCAGCTTCATATCCCCCGGCTGTGGCATGGGCATCCTGCCATGCGCGAAAGCGCGACGCTCTCGCCACAGTGGGCGAGACGCCCGCTCTACGAATGGAACTCGGAGGCTGGTTGCGAATAGGAGGGCGGCAGCCTCACTCATACCGCAGCGCGATGATGGGGTCGAGCCGCGCGGCTTTCAAGGCGGGCCATAAACCGAAGAACAAACCGATCCCCGTCGACACCACGAAGCCAGCGACGACCGACCAGAGTGGAACCGTCGAGGGGAGGCTGGGCACCAGGAGCCGGATGATCAAACTCAGCAGCCAGCCAAAGGTGATTCCCATCAGCCCGCCGCAGCCCGTGAGGGCGATGGCTTCCAGCAGAAATTGCCAGGCGATATCGCGCTGCCGCGCGCCCACGGCCTTGCGCACGCCGATTTCCCGCGTGCGTTCGGTGACCGACACCAGCATGATATCCATCACGCCGATCCCGCCCACCAGCAATCCGATGGAGGAGATCACCACCATCACCAGGGCCACCGTGCCGATGATCGCACGAAAGTCCGAGATGACAGAGTCCGCCGTGGCCAGCCCGAAATTATCCGGATCGTTCGGCCTCACATGGCGCCGGCGGCGCAGCACGCCGCGAATTTCATCCTCCGCCTCGGCCATTCGCCCGCGCGCCGCGAGAGCGCTTATAAAATGATCTTTGGCCGCGGGATAAAATTTCTTGTAGGTCCAATAGGGCACAAAAATGTCGCGATCGTCCGGGCTGTCGCCGAGAAACCCTTTGTACTTGTCGAGCGTGCCGACCACTTCCAGCGCATGTCCGTCCACTTCAATCGTCTTGCCCACCGGGTCTTCATGCTCGAAGAGCTGCTTCACCACGTTGGCGGCGATCACGGCCACGTCGCGGCGGTGCAAGTCGTCCGTCGGAGTGAGGAAGCGGCCATCCGCGAGGATGGAATTGGAAATGTAGAGGTAGTTGGCATCCACGCCCATGAACTGGGCGCCCAGCATCTCGCTTCCCTTATAGCGCGCGGTAGTGGGCGGCAGGCCGAATTCCTCAAGATCGGCGAAGAGCGCGACGGAGACCTCCTCAACGTCGGGGCACTGCTCCCGGATGGCCATCGCATCGTCATACGTCAGCGGCTTGCGCAGACGCTCCTCGCGCGTCAGCTTGTGCGGCGTGCCCATTTGCAACTTGTAAACCCAAACCACGCGCGTTCCGAACTGCTCGGCAGCCGAGACGAGTTGGGTATCAAGTCCGGCGATGATGGAAGCCACCATGATCACGGTGGTCGTTCCGATAAAGACCCCCAGGATGGTCAGAAACGAGCGAAACTTGTGCGCGCGCAGCGTATCGAGCGCCAGCCAGAGGTTTTCGCCGACCGATTTCCAGGAGGTGGTCATGCTACTTCTCCGCCCGCAAAGCCTGAATGGGGTCAAGCTGCGACGCCCGGCGGGCCGGATAGATGCCGAAAAACAGGCCTACAAAAGTGGAGAGCGACACGCCCACGATCACTGCGCTGGTCGGCACCTCCGCGGTGAACACCAGCGCCACGAGCCAGGCGATTCCATAAGAAAATAGAACGCCCAGCAGGCCGCCCAGCCCCGCCAGCGCTCCCGCCTCAATCAGAAATTGCCACATGATGTCGATGCGCTTCGCCCCCACGGATTTGCGGATGCCAATCTCATGCGTGCGCTCGGTGACCGTGGCCAGCATGATGTTCATAATCACGATTCCACCCACCACCATGAACACCGCCACAATGCCGATGGTGACGGCAAAGATGGTGCCCGTCAGATTCTGCCAGGCGCTCATCAGTGTGTCGGAAGTGTTGATGCCGAAATTGTCGTCATCCTGATAGGGAATGTGGCGGCGCGCGCGCAGCAGGACTCGAGCCTCGTCCTCCAGCTCCATCATGTGTTGCGCGTCCGGGGACTTGATGAAGACCAGAAGAGACAGGTTCGGCATAAACAGGTCGCGGAACGTGCCGAGCGGGATGAAAACGAAATTGTCCTGGCTCACGCCGAAACTGGTGCCCACCTTTTCCGCCACACCCACCACCGTGAAGTTGTGGCCGCCCACCGTCAACTCCTTCCCGATCGGGTCAACCGTGGGGAATAATTTGTCAACAATATCCTGGCCGATGAAACAGACTCGGGTGTTGTGGTAATAGTCCTGGTCAGTGATGTAGCGGCCCCACGCCACCTTCTCGCGGCCGATGAAGGCGTGGCTGGCGGTGACTCCATCGAGGGTCACTTCACTGATGGAGTGGCCGCGGTAGCGCGCCTCGGGCCCGGTTTGGAGCTGGGCGATGGCGCTAATGGCCTCATACCCCGTGAGCGTATCCCGCAAGTATTCATATTCCTCCAGGCGAATCGGCCGGTTGCGCCGCAGCGCCCTGAGGTAATTATCGTAACCCTGCGCCCACTTGAATTCTGAAAGGACGAAAGTATTGGTGCCGAAGTCGGCGATTTTCGTGGCAATGTAGATGTTCATGCCGTTCACCACCGACATCACCACGATGAGCGTGGTGGTGGCGATGACCACGCCCAGCAGCGTGAGGAATGACCGCAGTTTGTGGGTGCGCAGTTCCTCGAGCGCCAGCCAGAAAGCTTCGCGCGCCGGGACCCAGAAGCCGGGATGCACCTTCAGCTTTGACCGCCTCGGGAGCAGGACCGCATCTGTGCGGCTAAGTGTTGACATGTTGGTGGTCTTCCGCGCTTGCAGGCGGCAAATTCATCATGCCGTCTTCAGCAAGCTGCGGAGCACCGTAGGCAGGATGCCGCCGTTCCGGTAATAATTCACTTCCACGGGAGAGTCGAGCCGGGCGATAGCGGCAAAACTTTTTTTCGCGCCGTCGGGCGCCGTGGCGGTGACGGTGACCTCCGAGCGCGGGCGGATGGCGTCGCTCAGGCCGGTGAGATCGAAGACTTCCTGCCCGGTCAATCCGTGTGTCGCAGCGCTTTCGCTTTCGCGGAATTGCAGGGGAAGCACGCCCATTCCCACCAGGTTGCTGCGATGGATGCGCTCGTAGGTCTCTGCCAGGACGGCGCGCACGCCCAGCAGCAGGGTTCCCTTCGCAGCCCAGTCGCGCGATGATCCGGAGCCGTATTCCTTCCCCGCCACCACCATCAATGGAACACCTTCCTCTCGATAGCGCATGGCCGCGTCGTAAATGCTCATGCGCCCGCCATCGGGATAGTGAACGGTAACGCCTCCCTCCGTGCCCGGAGCCAGCAGGTTCTTTAGGCGGATGTTTGCGAACGTGCCGCGCACCATCACCCGATCGTTGCCGCGGCGCGAGCCGAAGGAATTAAAATCCTTCTTGGTCACTCCGTGCTCAACCAGATAGCGCCCGGCGGGGCCATCGGCGGGAATGTCGCCGGCGGGAGAGATGTGATCCGTAGTCACCGAATCGCCCAGCAGCGCGAGCACGCGCGCGCCGTGGATATCGCTGATCGAGCCGGGATTTGGAGTGAGGCCGGTAAAGAATGGCGGCTCCTGGATGTAAGTCGAGTCCTGCCGCCAGGGATAAAGCGCGCCCCCGGCCACGGGAATCGCGTTCCAGGTGGGATTGCCGTTCCAGGCATCGCGGTAACTCTCGCGGAACATCTCGGGGCGGACGGCGCGGGAAAGCGTTTCCGTCACCTGCTCATGCGTCGGCCAGATGTCGCGCAGAAAGACGGCGTGGCCCGCGCGATCCTTTCCCAGCGGCTCCGTGGCAAGGTCAATGTCCACGGTGCCGGCGAGTGCGTAGGCCACCACCAGCGGCGGCGAGGCCAGATAATTCGCGCGAACCTGGGGATGCACGCGGCCCTCGAAATTGCGATTGCCGGAAAGCACTGCGGCGGCCACCAGATGGCCTTCGTCCACGGCGCTCGCCACCTCGGGCGGCAGCGGCCCGCTGTTACCGATGCAGGTGGTGCAGCCGTAACCCACCAGATCGAAGCGCAGAGCGGCGAGCGATTCGAGTAGGCCCGAAGCCTTCAGATATTCCGTCACCACTTTCGAGCCGGGGGCCAGGCTGGTCTTGACGTAAGGCGGCACCTGCAAGCCCTTTTCAAGCGCCTTCTTGGCCAGCAGCCCCGCGCCCAGCATGACCGAGGGATTGGAGGTGTTGGTGCACGAGGTGATTGCCGCGATCACCACCGAGCCATGATGCAACTCGGATTTCGTTCCGTTGAATTTCGCGCTGGCGCTGCGGGCCGCGTCATCCGCCGAGAGGCCGAAGCCGCGCTCCTTGACGGGCGCGGAGAGAGCGCGCCGGAACGTCTGCTTCATCTGCGAGAGGGGAACGCGGTCCTGAGGCCGCTTGGGGCCGGCGAGGCTGGGCTCAACCGTGGCGAGATCCAGCTCCAGGACGTCGGTGAACTCCGGGTCCGGAGTTTCATTGGTGCGGAAAATGCCCTGCTCCTTCGCGTAGCGCTCGACGCGGTCAACTTCCGCAGGCGTGCGGCCCGTCTGGCGAAGGTAGCGCAGCGTTTCATCATCGATGGGGAAGAAGCCCATCGTGGCGCCGTATTCGGGCGACATGTTCGCCACCGTGGCGCGGTCGGCGAGCGCCATTTCCGAAAGGCCATCGCCGAAGAATTCCACGAACTGGTCCACCACGCCCTTCTTGCGCAGAATCTGCGTAACCGTCAGCACCAGGTCCGTGGCCGTCACACCCTCGCGCAACTTTCCCTTCATTTTGAAACCCACGACTTTGGGCGTGAGGAAGTAATACGGCTGGCCGAGCATGGCAGCTTCCGCTTCGATTCCGCCCACGCCCCAACCCAGCACGCCCAGGCCGTTGATCATGGTGGTGTGCGAGTCCGTGCCGACAAGAGTGTCTGGAAGCAGCACGGCCTCCTCCGCGGTCTTGTGCACCAGCACCACTTTGGCCAGAAATTCCAGGTTCACCTGATGCACGATGCCCGTGGCGGGCGGAACTACGCGGAAATCCCTGAAGGCCTGCTGCCCCCAGCGCAGGAATTCGTAGCGCTCGCGGTTCCGCGAAAATTCGATTTCGGCGTTGCGCTCGAGAGCGCTGGGATCGCCGAAGAAATCCACCTGCACGGAGTGGTCAATCACGAGGTCGACAGGAACCAGCGGGTTGATCTTGGCCGGATCGCCCCCTAATCGCTGCATCGCCGCTCGCATGGCAGCAAGGTCAACTACGGAGGGCACTCCGGTGAAATCCTGAAGAATGACGCGCGCCGGCTTGAAAGGCACTTCGCGCCCCGCAGGCGCTTTGGCAACCCATTCGGCAAGCGCGACCACGTCTTCCTTCGTCACCAGCGTGCCGTCATAATTCCGTAAAAGAGATTCCAGAAGAACTTTGATGGAAAATGGCAGGCGCGCCACAGCGGCATGACCGGACTTCTCCAAACGTTCCAGGCTGTAGATGATCGCGTTGCCGCTGCCGGTTTCGAGCCGGCTTCGCACGCCAAAAATGTCATGTACACGATCCATGATCCCTCCGAGAGGCACTCTTCTTATAATAACCCTCCCCGGCGGCTGGGGACTGTGAAAGTTGCACGCGCAATCAGCAGGGTGTATGTTACATCCCATCCGGCTCGCCAACTCGAAGTTTCGCGGGTCGCTATTCGATGGCCATTAACGCTGACAAGCCCCACCTTTGGAAGACGGACACTCGCGCCTCGGTCGATCAGTTCAATCGATGGTTCATGAGGTTCGCACCCAAGGCCTATCGGGACACGCGCAGGAAGACGATTTCGCAGGTTGATCTTGGCCTGAAACAAACTTCTGACCTTACGATGATCACGCCCGAGATCATCAAGTCCAATCCCGCGATTCTGCCGACGATGCGAATGTCCACTTGCCCGCCATTGGCGCGGGACCGATTGGTTGGTCTTGCCGACTCGAACAAAGCTGTTGTGGAAACACTGGAAGAGGGGCGACTCCCTTTGCGTATGCCATCGGCGGCTCTTAAAGAGCATCTGCGGAGGATTGCCAAAACTATTTCTCAAATGCTGGATGTTGACATCTTCCCCTGGCTGGAAGAAAAACGACTTCCGAGCAAGGAAGAGCGGTACCGATCCAGCACAATTGTGGCAGACCGGCTGTGTGGAGCCGTGGCCGACCCCATCGTGCGCAATGCTCAGGAAAAACGCCAACTCGATCTGATCGAACGGTACTTAAAAGCCCGCGGCTACAAGCTGAAAGCGCTATCCGCCGGCACTCCCCTGGTGCAGATGGAAGCTGGCACATTCACCTTTCGATTGAACGTCAAGGTGAAGATTCCAGGGGCAGAAGCGAAGGCAGTAAATATACCCATCGATGCCGTCATCCAGCCGAAAAACGCCAGACTTCCGCACCTGCCGTTGCTTATTGAAGCCAAGTCCGCGGGCGACTTCACCAATGTGAATAAACGCCGGAAGGAAGAGGCGATAAAAATTGCCCAACTGAAGGCCACTTACGGCGAGCAGGTGGTGTTTGTACTTTTTCTGTGTGGCTATTCCGATGCCGCATATTTGGGCTATGAAGCCGCGGAAGGTATAGACTGGATTTGGGAACATCGAATTGAGGACCTTGACCAACTAGGGATTTGAGCCGCTCATGAATGCCGTGAGCATAAACGCGATTGAGGAGCGCCGCCTGGGGGAGCAAGCCCGCCTCGATAGCCTCAAGACTGCCCAGGAGCGAAATAAATGGGGCCAGTTCGCCACGCCTCCGGAACTTGCCCTCAGCCTTGTCCGTTACGCCCATTCACTTCTGGATGGAAAATCCGTTCGTTTCCTTGACCCAGCCATCGGCACTGGATCGTTTTATTCCGCACTCCTTCAGGCTTTTTCTCCAGCCAGAATCGACGCGGCCACGGGCGTAGAACTCGACCCTATATTTTCTAAAGCCGCAGAGGATCTATGGGGAAATACTGGTCTCAGCATTGTGGCTGGGGACTTCACCCAACAACACCACACCCAGCGATTTAATCTTGTCCTCACGAATCCCCCTTACGTTCACCACCATCACCTGAGCACATCGCAGAAGGACCGACTTCGGCAGCGACTGGCCCAATCGCTAAACGTCGATCTCAGCAGCCTTGCGGGGCTTTATTGTTATTTCCTGCTTCTTTGCCACGACTGGATGGAAGATGGAGGGCTGGCCATTTGGCTGATCCCTTCCGAATTCATGGACGTGAATTACGGCAAGACCTTGC
>JASHTZ010000589.1 GCA_030040295.1 Terriglobia bacterium
CCCATAGTATTTGACCTCTCCACCCTTGAAATCTGGGGACCGCTGCTGCACGGCGGCCGGTGCGTCCTGCTGCCAGGCAAGGTCGCCACTGCAAGTGACATCGGCGAGGCCATCAAAAGGCACAAAGTCACCACACTCTGGTTAACCAGCACGCTCTTCAATGCCATGATTGACGACGCGCCGGAAATCCTTGCCCCCCTCCGGCGCCTCATTGTGGGCGGCGAGGCGCTCTCCGTTTCCCACATCTGTCGCGCCCAGCAGCTCTTGCCGAATGTTGAACTCATCAACGGATATGGTCCCACCGAGGCCACCACTTTTGCCGCGACTTACCGAATTCCCAAGGACACCCAGCCCGACGCAGGTTCCATTCCGATTGGAAAGCCGATTGCCAATACGCAGGTTTTCATTCTCGATCAGCATCTCGAACCGGTTCCCATCGGAGTGCCCGGTGAGCTTTATCTCGGCGGACCAGGGTTGGCTCGCGGCTATCTGAATCAACCCGGCATCACGGCCAGCAAGTTCATTCCGAACCCCTACGGCGAGAGCCAGGGAGAGCGCATTTACCAAACTGGAGATCGCGCCCGATGGTTGGCCGACGGAAACATTGAATTTCTGGGGCGAAATGACAACCAGGTCAAGATCCGCGGCTTTCGGGTCGAATTGGGGGAAATTGAAAGAGTTCTGGCATGGCACCCGGAAATCAAATCGGCCGTGGCAGTTTTGACAGAACACCCGGACGTCGGCAAACAGATCGTTGCCTACGCCGTTTCGCGAAACGGACACCCGCCCTCTCACCACAAATTACACGCCTACTTGATAGGCAAACTTCCCAGCTACATGGTGCCATCGGATTATATATTCCTTGAGGCCTTGCCCGTAACCTCCAGCGGAAAGGTGCAGCGGCGCGCCCTGCCGGCGCCACAACCCGCGGCAACCCACGCCGCGAGGCAAATCGTTTCTCCTCGCAACCGTGTGGAAGACGAACTGGTAAGGATCTGGGAAGCCCTGCTGGGAAAAAGCCCCATCAGTATCCGGGACAATTTCTACGATCTGGGTGGCCATTCGCTCCTGGCGGTTCGCTCCGTTGCCGCCATTGAGCGGACTTTTGGGAAGAAACTGCCTTTGTCCACACTCATTAACGCCCCAACGATTGAACAGTTGGCGGCAATTTTAGAAGACCATCGCCCGGCTCAGTCCTCCTCGGTGGTAGCCATTCAATCGGACGGCACAAAACCCCCCATCTTCTGTGTCCATGGGGGTGGGGGAGAGGTGCTGAGGTTCCTCCCTCTGGCTCGCGCCCTGGGCCCCGATCAGCCATTTTACGGCCTGCGTTTTCCGGAGTTCGACGGCAATCTCTCCCAGATCACGGTTGACGTGCTCGCCCAAAAATATGTCGAGGAAATTTACCGTGTGCAGCCTGAAGGGCCGTTCTATCTTTCCGGCTCTTCATTTGGCGGACTTGTGGCGCTTGAAATGGCCCGGCAGTTGAAACAACAAGGGCGCGAAGTTGCTCTTCTGGTCCTGTTTGATACTGCCAATCCCGCCTTTTACCAAACTTTGTCGTTCACGGAGTCCTTGAAATATCGGATGGAGCGCCAAGCGGGCAAACTCCGATTTCTCTGGGGAAACCTCTGGCGTGCGGCTCCGGGCGACAAGCTTCGTGTTCTGGGCCTGACGATCAGCTCACTCAGAAGGCGCTTTTCCTACTCGATCTGGGATGCCACCTATCGTTATTTTTTCTGGAGGCAGCGCCCCGTACCGGTCCGCCTGCGGGACAACCTTAAGCTCTTTTCTGCCTTGGCCAAGGCCCACAGGCCCCAGCCTTACGACGGGCTTATCACCCTCTTTAAGGCGGTCGAGCAAAGCGCGGAATTCGGCCCCGACCCAAGTTTGGGATGGGCCTGCGTCGCACGGCAAGGTGTGGACGTCCATGAGGTTCCCGGCGATCACATGACCATTCTGGACGAACCACGCGTTGCCACACTCGCTAACCGCCTGCGAGCGTGCATCGACTTTGCGCAGATGGCCAGTTCGAAGCCCGGACCGGGTCAATGACCAAATAGCCCGGAACTCAATGCATTGGAAGGGAGGCAAACCAGATGGAAATAGGAGAATTGATATGCAACTGGAGGGTTCCCCCGGAAAAAGTGGATCTACCACCCAACACCGTCCACCTTTGGGCCGTAACCCTAAAGGAGGCGTCTCAATACCTGGAAGAACTGCGTGAGACGCTGGCAGCGGACGAGCGCGCCAAGGCCAGCCGGATTCTTTTCGCGAAGGATCGTGATGGATTCGTCGCCGTCCGTGGCGCCCTTCGCGACGTTCTAAGCCGTTATCACCCGCAGCAGCCCTCTGAACTCGGGTTTTCCTATGGCCGCTATGGGAAACCCGCATTGCCGCTCTCGGCCGGAGCGCCCCCGCTCAGCTTCAATTCCTCGCGCTCAGGTGAGTGGGGTCTTATCGCCCTGACCCGCTCCCACGCAGTGGGTATCGACATTGAATTCATCAAACCGTGTGAGGATTACCCGGCCGTTGCCGCGAATTTCTTTTCTCCGCCGGAAGTCCACGCTTTAAACAAACTTCCATCGGAGCTTCAGTCTCACTCTTTCTTGAAATGTTGGACGCGCAAGGAAGCAATATCCAAAGCTTTGGGAATGGGCTTCTCGCTGGAATGGACCGCCTTCGATTCTTCGCCGGTACCACCGGAGCGAGTCCAGATAGCGAGCCAAGGCGGCGCGAAGTTGTCGGTTTACAGTTTCATTGTCGCGCCAGGGTACATCGGCTCCCTTGCCTTCGACGGCGTGAACCCCACGATTAAGTTCTGGACGTGGCCTGGGCCGGCGCGTGCGAGCTTTTCCACACAGGCTGAAACAATTGCAGCGCCTTTTACGAACCCTTCTATTCTGCCGGCATTACCGAATGAGGTGGCGAGATGACGAACCCTTTCTTGAATCCACCCAATCCGAAATCGGCTGTTTCCACGAAGTTCATGCCGCAAGTCTGCCCGGAGGAACAACTCCTCAGGGATTCGTCCTGGCAGGTTCGTTCCTCGATAAATTCCGTCCCCCAATTGGTGGCCGGGCAAGCGGAGGCCTCCGGTGAATCTCTGGCCATTGTCGATGGCAGGAGCATTTTGAATTATCGACAAATGCACAACCGCGCCCTGGAATTGGCCCGGCACCTTCGCTTCCATGGAGTAGGCCCGGAAGCCGTTGTTGGTCTCTGCGTGGAACGATCCATCGCCATGGTTGTGGGCGCGCTCGGGATTCTCATGGCCGGAGGAGCCTACCTTCCCTTGGATCCGGCCTACCCCGCCGAGCGCCTGGCCTGGATGCTGAAGGACGCGCAACCCAAAATGCTGGTGACTCGCGAGAGGTATTCCAGGATCCTCCCGAATCGAATCTGCGAACTGCTTCACCTGGATAGTGGAGGCAAAGTGGAGGGTGACGCGTGCGATTCCACAATTGCCCCGCCTTCCGCAATTGAGCCTTACAATCTAGCCTATGTAATTTACACCTCGGGATCCACAGGGACGCCAAAGGGGGTGGAGATTACCCACGGCAGCTTGTTGAATCTGGTGAAATGGCATCAGAGAGCATTTGCATTGAAGCCGGCGGACCGTGCGACCCAGCTTGCCAGCCCGGGATTTGACGCGGCCGTCTGGGAGATTTGGCCATACCTGACCATGGGCGCGAGCATTTTCCTTCCGGAAAATTCCCTGCGCTCCGATCCCGACGGGCTTCGCAACTGGCTTTTGAGCCAGCGGATTACCATCGGCTTCGTTCCCACCCCCATGGCCGAGCGCATGATTTCGTTGCCTTGGCCCGCCGAGACGCCCCTTCGTATCATGCTGACCGGTGGCGACAAACTGCATCATTATCCGCCCTCCACTCTGCCTTTCACCCTGGTCAACAATTACGGGCCGACGGAATACACGGTGGTCACAACCTCGGGAATCGTCTCGCCGGCCGAGCATCCGTGTGCGTCACCCGCTATCGGCCGTCCCATCAGTAACACCGAGGTTTTTATCCTCAATGATGAATTGCATCACGTTCCGCTCGGAGAGCCGGGAGAAATCTATATTGGCGGCGCGGGCTTGGCGCGCGGCTATAGGAACCAGCCCCACCTCACAAACCAGCGATTCGTCTCCGTCCCCTTGGGCGGCGAACAGCCGGACCGCTTGTATCGGACGGGGGATCGCGCCCGGTGGCTGCCCGATGGCCAGATTGAGTATTTGGGAAGAGTGGACGAGCAGATTAAGATTCGCGGTTTCCGCATCGAGCCCAATGAAATCACCGCCGTGCTGGACGCCCACCCTTCCCTCGAAGCCAGCGTCGTGGTGGCCCGCCCCGGCGAGACGGGCGAGAATATCCTGACGGCTTACGTGGTCACTCGAAAAGGAGAGCCCGTGACCGCCGGCTCCCTGCGCGACCTTCTGCTTTTGAAACTGCCGGAATACATGGTTCCCTCCGTTTTTGTGCGCATGGATTCGCTGCCGGAAACTCCCAACGGCAAAGTGGATCGCGCCGCGTTGCCCGAACCCAATGCCACCAATATCCTGCGTGACGCTGCCTCCCCGCCCCCCTCCACACCGCTCGAAAAGGAGGTGGCGGCGATGGTCGCTTCTTTACTGCAAATGGAAAGTGTCGCCCGCGACGACAATTTTTTCCTGCTGGGCGGACATTCCTTGCTGGGAACGCAGCTTATTGCCCGCATACGTGAAAAATTTTCCGTGGAATTAAATATCGCCGTTTTGTTCGATCACCCCACGGTGGCGGAGATTGCTGCGGAGATCGATCGAATTGATCGTCCCGTGACAAGCCCACTGGGAAGCTAGGCAGTCAACACGCTCCGGGGGAACCCCGGAGAGAAGGAAATGACCGTGGCGACGATTGCAGAACCGATGCCCTCTAAATCGGACCCCTCTCTGAGCCTCTATCATCTTTTCGAACCCGAAGTGTTGGCCGATCCTTATCCGCTTTACCGCCGGTTGCGGACGGAGGATCCGGTTCACTGGGACCCATTCCTTCACACGTGGGTCGTCACGCGCTATCACGATGTAGTTACCGTGCTGCACGATTTTTCCGCCCAACGGACCCCAACCACCGAACAGCTCGCCTCGCTGGGCTTATCGCAATTGTCTCCGGTTGCGCAGTTGATGGTAAAACAGATGCTCTTTCTGGATCCGCCCTCGCATACGCGCATCCGGAACCTTGCAACCCTGGCCTTCGCACCGCAGCGAGTTCGCGCCCTCCGCACGCACATTCAGGAAATTGCCGAAGGACTTCTGGACGCGGCCCAATCCCGAGGCACCATGGATGTGATTGCGGATTTCGCCGCTCCCCTGCCCGCCATCGTAACCGCGGAAATGCTGGGGATGCCGATCGCCGATCACGTGCAACTGAAAACCTGGTCGGCGGATTTTGCAGAAATCCTCGGAAATTTCCAACATAACCCTGGCCGCGCCGCGCGCGTGCTGGCCGCCGTCGAAGGGATGACCGCGTACTTCCGCTCAGCCATAGCACGGCTCAAAGTTCACCCGCGGGAAGGACTGGTGCATTCCCTCATGACAGCCGAGGTCGATGGCGACCGCTTTACCGAAGAAGAAATCATTGCCAACACCATCATCACCATGGTGGGTGGACAAGAGACCACGACCAATCTGATCGGGAATGGCCTACTGACTCTGCTGCGCCACCGCGAGGCAATGCAACGCTTGCGTTCCGACGCCGCTCTGCTGCCCTCCGCAGTCGAGGAGCTGCTGCGCTACGAAGCGCCCAGCCAACATACGGCTCGACTGGCCGCAGAAGATGTGGAACTCGGGGGAAAATTCATTCGAAAACGGCAGGCGGTAATTGCCGTAATGGGCGCGGCGAATCGCGACCCCGAGAGATTCCCTGATCCGGACCGCCTTGACCTAGCGCGGGAGGACAACCGGCATCTGGCTTTTGGTTGGGCTGCGCACTTTTGCTTTGGCGCGGCCTTGGCCCGGATCGAAGGTCAGATCGCCTTTGAGACAATCCTGCGCCGCATGCCGCACCTGGCAATCACACCGGCGCCGCTGGCTTGGCGGTGCAACCTGGGGCTGCGTGGCTTGGAAGCACTCCCTGTGGCGTTTTGACTTAATACCCTAAATCTCGGGGGAATGGAAGCAGCTCAGCGGTCTGCAATCCGCTTCATTATTGCCATGGAAACCGAATTACCGGCGATTTTGCCGGTCGCCGGAGCGGTATTTGGGGAAGGATGATGAGAGGCATTTATTCGGGAATCGTGGACGTTCCGCTGCAAATCCTGGCGCTTCTCGCGGTTCCCTTTCTGGCGGCATGTGGAAATGCAGGAGGGACGGCTGCGGTTAGTCTATCCAAATCCTCCCTGATGTTTTCCAGTCAAGCGGTAGGAGCAACCAGCGCACCGCAATCCCTGGCAATTTCCAACGTTGGAACTTCAAGTCTCTCAATTGACAGCATTGGGACAGCGGCGCCATTTGCCCAAAACAGCAACTGTCCGACGATGCTTCCCGCCGGAAGCAATTGCATCGTCAATGTAACCTTCACGCCCAAGGCGACCGGAACGCAGGCCGGAATACTCTCGGTGACCGATGACGCCAGTGCGAACCCTCAAACCGTCAGCCTTACTGGGACGGTCGGTTCGGGTAGCAGCAGTGGCAGCGGGAGCGGCGGCAGCGGCTCCGGCAGCCCCGCGGCATCGGTTACGCCCACTTCCCTAACCTTTTCCGGTCAATACGTCGGTTCAACCAGCTCACCTCAGCTCGTTATACTTTCCAACTCGGGAAACGCCTCTCTCTCGATCACCAGTATCACCTTCACAGGAACAAACGGCAGCGACTTTGGCCAAACGAATAATTGCGGTGGCAGCGTGTCTCCGGGTTCACAGTGCTCCATCAACGTGACCTTTACCCCGGCAGCCGCCGGGACGAATTCAGCCCAGTTGGCTGTAAACGATAACGCTTCTGGTTCTCCCCAAACCGTCGCCTTGAGTGGTATGGGAGATGCGTCCGCTCTTCCCATCATCATTCTCACCAACAGCACGTACAACACCAATCAAGGCGCACCCTACAGCGGGCAGATGAAGGCCATGGGCGGAGCTCCGCCTTACACTTGGAGCATAACTTCCGGCCAATTACCCGGCGGCCTGCAATTGAACTCCTCGACGGGGGCCATCACGGGAACAACCACGGCTGCGGGGAGTTTCAGCTTCCAAGTGCAAGCACAAGACACGCTATCATCAAAAATCACCAAGTCGTATGCAATCAATGTAGCAAACCCCGTTGACGCATATGGT
>JASHTZ010000590.1 GCA_030040295.1 Terriglobia bacterium
CGGAGTATCGCCAGGCGATTGAGCTGAACCCCCAGAACCCGGATGCACATTCCGGCCTGGCCGCGGCGCTGATTCAGGCGGGGGATCTTCCCGGCGGCACCAACGAATATCGTACGGCGGCCCGCTTGCGCCCCAACGACCCGGAAATTCACATGAGTCTGGCCGGGGCGCTGCGCGACTCCGGAGATTTGAGCCAGGCCATCGAAGAATATCGCGTGGCCATCCAACTTCGGCCGAATCAGGCGGAATACCATTACGCACTGGCTCTGGTCATGCGCGAGGCGGAGGATTACGGCGGGGCCATCGAGGAGTTGCGGCGGGTTATCCACCTTCGCCCAGACGATGCCCGGGCACACGCGGACCTTGCCGCCGCTTATCTCTCCGTCAGCGATCATCCCGCGGCGGTCAGCCAATACCGCGAGGCGGTCCGCTTGAATCCCGCGGACGCGTCGCTGCACGAAGAGTTGGGCCTGGTGCTGCGCAAGATCGGCGATTTGACCGAGTCCATCCGCGAGCTGCGCAAGGCCTCCGAGCTCTCTCCCGACACCGCCGACTATCATCGCAACCTGGCCGAAGCCCTGGAAGCTTCCGGCGATATGGACGGGTTCGTTCAGGAATACCGCGAGGAAGTGCGCCTGCGCCCCGACGATGCGGACGCCCACGCGCACCTGGCCAACGCCTACCAGTCCGCCAAGGAACTGACCAAGGCTATGGATGAATATCGCGTGGCGCTGGAGATCGAGCCGCGAAGCCCGGAATTCCATTTCCGCATGGCGCTGGTCTTGGAAGGATTGGGAAAGCCGGCGGAGGCTCAAACGCAGCTCCAGCAGGCGCTCAAGCTGCGGCAGGATTATGCCGAAGCCTTGGTGGCTCTGGCGGACCTGCTGGCGCAGCAGAAAAACTTTGCCCTTGCCGTGCCTACCTATCGCGATGCGCTGAAATTGCGCCCCGATGATCCGACCTTGCATCGCCGCCTGGCCACGGCCCTGCGCGCCAACGGTGACGCGCCCGGAGCCATCGCCGAAGAGCAGGAGGCCGTGCAGCTTGACCCCACGAATTCCGACTATCAGCGCGACTTGGGAAATGCTCTATTGGCCCGCGGGGATTTTCAAGGCGCCATCGCCGCTTATCGCGCCGGCGTGAAATATCACGATGATGCGGAAACGCAGGAGATTCTGGGGCTGACTCTGGAAAAGACCGGGGACTGGCAGGGCGCCGCGCAGGCGTTTCGCGCCGCGGTGAAGGGTCGTCCGGAATGGACTGACGCGCACTTGAATCTTGCCCGCGCTCTGGCCCATCAGAATGACTTTTCGGGCGCGACCGCCGAGGCCCAGGCCGTCCTGCACGTTACTCCCAACCTTCCCGAGGCCCATTTCATTCTCGGCGATGGCCTGTTCCACCTCGGCAAGCCCAATGATGCCGTGCGGGAGTTTCAGCAGGCTTTGCTCAATAAGCCCGATTACCCTGACGCGGTCCTGGGCCTGGCCAATGCCCTCTATCAGCAGGGCAAATTGAATGAAGCGATTTCTGATTATCGCGATTACCTGCGAACCGATCCCAAGGATTCCAGCGCCCACCAGAACCTCGCGGAGGCGCTCTACGATGACAAGGATGTGGACGGGGCGATTCACGAATACGAAGAGGTCATCCGGCTTCGCCCGGACTTCCCCGACGCGCACTTTAACCTCGCCATCGCGCTCGAGAACCAGCGGCAATACGCCCGCGCCCGCCAGGAATTGCAAGCTTACCTCCAACTCGCCCCCAACGCCCCCGACGCCGATAAAGTGCGCAAGCACCTGAAGCAAATGCCCAAGTCGAAATAAAGAGGGAGTCGAAGTGGACTTAGTCTAATGGCTGATTGACGGCATCAATTCGAAGTTGGTAAGATTTCCTTGTTCCCGTGAAGAAATTTATGCTGGCCAAGAAGACCGTCAAGAACCAAATCACGCTTCCCAAAGCGGTTGTCTCGCGCTTTGCCGGCGTGGATTACTTCGACGTCAGCACTGACGGGAGGCGCATCATCCTGCGCCCGCTCAAAGAAAGCGGTGCCGATGAGGCGCGCTCCAAACTTGCGCAACTCGATATTGATGAAGATGACGTCCGGTCCGCCATTGCCTGGGCGCGCAAAAGAACGTGAAGCCCCGCGTTGTCTTTGACACTTCCACCGTTGTGTCTGCCTTGCTGTTTGCAAGCGGCCGCCTCGCTTGGCTGCGCGAACATTGGCGGGAGGGCGGGTGCGTAGCCCTGCTCTCCCGGGCCACGGCGGAAGAACTTACCCGCGTTTTCGCATATCCCAGATTCAGACTCTCCCTCGATGACCGTCGCGAGTTGCTGGCAGATTATCTCCCTTACTGCCAGGTTGTAGAGGTCACGCGAAAATGCCGGCGGCTCTGTCGCGACCCCAACGATCAGGTGTTCCTCGACCTCGCTCAAAGTGGCGAAGCCGATTTGCTCGTCAGCAGTGATGAGGACCTTCTGGTGCTCGCGGGCAAGACTGAATTTCTCATCGAAACTCCTGCGGCGTATCGCCGGCGAATGCGAGGGGATTGATTGCGCCTTTGTTGACCCCCCTTTGACAAAGATCCTCGGTACCCCCGCTGAGATCGGCGATTTCCCTCGATATTCCAAAAGAAGCTCTCGCCACAGAGAACACAGAAGACCATGGAGAGGCCTTCTCTGTGCCCTGCCGGGTGAAAGCTCGTAACCCGGCACTCCGGGACGGTCGCAAAAAAGCCTTGACAACAGTAAAACTATACACTAAGTATTTAGTAGAAGAGAGAAAAGGAGAACAACCACCGTGATCAAACCCCGAAGGAACGTACCCACCGGACAGGAGCTTGCCATCATGAAGATCCTCTGGCGCGAAGGCAAAGCCACCGTGCGCGGCGTTTATGAAGCGCTGCGCCAGGAGCGTCCCATTGCTTACACAACGGTCCTGACCATGATGGGCATCCTTGAACATAAGGGGTACGTGAAAAAGACGGCGGGCGCGAAGGCCTATATCTACAGCCCCACGCGGCCGCAGGAAAAAGTGGTGGGGGGACTGGTAAAGGATTTCGTCGGCCGGGTCTTCGACGGCTCCGCCCAACCACTGCTCGTGCACCTGATCGAGAATGAAGATCTGAGCGCGCAGGAGCTCCAGGACCTTCGCCGCCTGTTGCGCGAGAAGCGCGGGAGGGAGTGATGTCAGCGTGGCATTTCAGTAATCTCCTGCATTGGACAGCCCAAGTGGCGGCGGTGATATCGCTCGGGCTCGTTCTGGCGCATATGCTGCGCATCCGCCACCCGCGCAGCCAACTTCTGTTCTGCCATTTCCTTCTCGCCGCCTCTCTGCTTCTGCCGATCCTTCAGCCGTGGCATCACCCGGTGATTTTAGTCAGCCATCAAGCTGCGCCGGCAGCTGTGCTGGCACAAATTGCGGCAACGGGTCATTCAACCACACCCGGCACACCGTGGCAGACGATTGTGATCTGGGTTCTTGTGGCAGGTGCGGCTCTAAAGTGCGGCTGGTTGGCGTTGGGGCTGTGGCGCGTTCGCAGGTATCGCGCCTCGGCC
>JASHTZ010000591.1 GCA_030040295.1 Terriglobia bacterium
CAATGACATGAACCAGCGGCTCAATGACATGAACCAGCGGCTCAATGACATGAACCAGCGGCTCAATGACATGAACCAGCGGCTCAATGACATGAACCAGCGGCTCAATGACATGGAGGGTCGCTTTTCCGACCTGAAGGACTTTATTAAAGCAGAAAATTCCCGTCCGGAAGATCGCATCGAGCGGCTTGAGCATCCTGTGGCCAGATCGTAGTGGAAACCCTCAACCCCAGACTCTCCAAATCCAGTGCGAAGGTCGGATAGAACTCACGCGTCGCGCGAAGAGGGTGAAGCGAGTTCGTCTCGCACAGCTCGAAGGTCACGAGAAGTATGAAGACATTTTACCTCACAACTCCTATCTACTATCCCAACGCCCGGCCGCACGTGGGCACGGCCTACACCACTATCGTGTGCGACGTGCTGGCGCGCTATAAGCGCATGTGCGGTTACGACGTGGCGTTCCTGACCGGCACGGACGAGCACGGGGAGAAGCTGGAGCGCGCCGCGGCGGCGGCGGGAAAGTCTCCGCGCGAGTTTGTGGCGGAGAAGCGCCAGTTGTTCTTCGAGCTTTGGCGCAAAATGGGAATTCCCGTGACGGTGTATCCGCAGTCGGATGCGGATTCCCTGCGCTTCATCTACACCGATCATCCCGACCACATAAAGTCCGTGCAGCGAATGCTGATACGCGCCCGCGAAAACGGTTACATCTATACGAAGCGCTACGAGGGCCGCTACTGCGTCTATGATGAGCGCTATGTTTCCGACAACACCGACCCGGTGAACTGCGACATCTGCGGCCGTCCGGCGGAATTGATCAGCGAGGACAACTATTTTTTCAGGCTGAAGGATTTTGAGGGGAAGCTTCTTGACCTCTATGAAAATCACCCGGAATTTGTGAAGCCCGATTACCGCATGAACGAAGTGAAGAGCTTCGTGAAGAGCGGCCTGCGCGATATTTCCGTCAGCCGCAAGCGCCTGAAGTGGGGCATCCCCTGGCCCGATGATCCCACACAGGTTTTCTATGTCTGGTACGACGCTCTCACCAGCTACATGACCGGAATCGGATACGCGCAGGGTGAGAACGGCAACGCGGACTTTCAGAAATACTGGCGCAACAAGCCCGGCGAGTCCGAGATGGTCCACATGATCGGCAAGGACATCCTGCGCTTCCACGCCGTCTATTGGCCGGCGTTCATCATGGCCGCTTATCCCAACCAGCCCGAGATGCTGCCGACCACCATCTTCGCGCACGGCTGGATTTATTATGAGCAGGACAAGATGTCAAAATCGAAAGGCAACGTGGTCTATCCCGAGCCGCTGGTGGCAGCGCTCGATTCCCTCGGCGCGCCCGGCAACGACGCACTGCGCTACTACCTGCTACGCGAAGCACCGTTCGGTCAGGATACGAGCTTTTCGTACGACGGCTTGATTCAGAGGTACAACTCGGATTTGGCGAATGACTTGGGGAATCTTGCAAGCCGGACGCTTTCGATGCTCCATCAGTTTAGCGGGGGCAAAATTCCTGAAAGGCCAGGCATGGGTGGCTCCTTCTGGGATATTGAGGGAGGTTACAGTCTTTCCTCCTCGGAATTCGGCGACATGAATTTCTCGTTTTCGCTGGAGGCCATTTGGACTCAGATTTCTTGGTTGAATAGGAAGATTAGTGATGTGCGTCCATGGGTGTTGGCGAAGTCTTCATCGACGGAGGACAGGCAGTCTCTCGACGAAATTCTGTACCAAGCGGCCGATTTTCTAAGGGCGACATGCATATTGTTGTACCCGGTCATTCCGACAGCGATGGCGCACTTGTGGGATCAACTCGAGTGCAAGGGCTACCTTGGCGAGATTAAGAACCAGGATATCGTCCATGTCAAATGGGGAGATTTAAGACCGGGCACGACGGTCGCTAAACCGCAAGCAATTTTCCCGCGCTTCGACGACAAGCCCAGGGCTCTAGCCACGATTGAAAAATTCGCCGAAGCAGACCTAAATCGCGACAGACCCAAGGAGGAATTGAAATCCGTGGAAAACGAATCAACGAAGCCAGCAGCGCCAAGTGGCGCGGCAGCTCAGCCTGCACAACCGGCCACGCCCACTGTGGCTGCGCCCCAAACATCCGCGCCTGAAACGCCCAAGATCACCATCGATGACTTTGCCAAAGTCGAAATGCGCACGGGCGAAATCAAAGCCGCCGAAGCCATCCCCGGCGCCACGAAACTGCTCAAGCTGCAAGTGGACATCGGCACGGAGGTGCGCCAGATCTGCGCGGGCATTGCCGAATACTACGCGCCGGAGAAACTGATCGGTATGAAAGTGGTGGTTGTCACCAATCTCCAGCCACGCAAGCTGCGAGGTGTAGAATCAAACGGCATGATCGTGGCCGCCTCCATCGGCGAGCAGGGCCGGCCGGTGCTGGCCACCTTTGGCGAAGACGTGCCGGTGGGAGCGAGACTGAAGTAATTTGGCCATTGATTCATTTGGTCATTGGGTCATTTGGCCATTGGGTCATTGAATTTCAAGTGGCCAAATGACCAAATGAATCAATG
>JASHTZ010000592.1 GCA_030040295.1 Terriglobia bacterium
CGGCCGCCGCTCTTCAGGACCCTCCGCATCTCCTCGATGCCGCGGTCGTAATTTGCCAGGTTGCGAAAGCCGAACGCGGAGGCGACAGCATCCAGCGAGGCATCGCCAAAGGGCAAGTGGAGCGTGTCGGCTTCCAGAAAGTGAATGCCTGTCGCATGAGCACCCGCCTTGCCGCGCGCAATTGCCAGCATGGGGTGGCAGAAATCCGCTCCCATCACCACACCCTGGGAATGGCGGCCCAGGCAGAAACTCAAATCGCCCGTTCCGCAGCAAAGGTCAGCGACGCGCGAACCGGGGCGCGCCAGAGTCTCCTTCAGCTCTCGCGCCGCGGCGCGGCGCCAGGCGATATCGCGGCCCAGCGATAGAAAGTGATTCAGGAAGTCGTATCGAGGTGCGACGGTGGCGAACATTTCGCGCACCGCTTTGCAAGTCGAGCCCTCATCGCCAGGCAAGCCTAGCGGGCTTCCCTGTCCGACGGCCTGACCACTGGCCTCCCCTTTGGCTTGCCCGCTCGAGCGCGTATCCCTAATCATTCCATTCCCCGCGCTGCACCTCGCGAAACGCACGGGCAACAGCCTCCCTCGGCACGTCCGAGGTTTCGCGCACTTTGCCGATGCGCTCCGGAAGTATCCACAGAACTTTGCCTCCTACTGCCTTCTTGTCGCGCGTCAGGAGCCCCAGGACTCTTTCCTCCCTGATGCCGGCCACTCCGGGCAAAGGTCCCACGGCGCGCACCAGCCGGGCCATGCGTCTGCCGGTGGCGGAATCGAGCCCGCCCGCAAGCTCCGCCAGGCGAATAACCATCAGCAAACCCCAGGCCACTGCTTCGCCGTGAAGGAATCGGCGATAGCCGGTTGCCTCCTCGATGGCGTGTCCGAAAGTGTGTCCCAGGTTCAAAACGTGGCGCAGGGCGGCTTCGCGCTCGTCTCGACTCACCACGTCCACTTTCACTTGCGCTGCTCGCATCACCAGAGTTTCAAGCCGCGCAGCATTCGAAGCCCGCAATCCGGGGATAATTTTTTCAAGCCAGCCAAACAGGCTTGGTCCGGAGAGAATGCCGTGCTTCACCACTTCGTAGAGGCCGGACCGGAAGGCGCGCGGCGTCATGGAGGTCAGAACCCGCGGGTCCGAAACCACGAGTTTCGGCGCACAGATTGTTCCCACCAGATTCTTCATGGCGCGGATGTTGACGGCGGTTTTTCCGCCCATGGAGCTATCCACCTGCGCGAGAATTGTGGTGGGCGCCTGCACGTAATCGATCCCTCGCATGTATGTGGAGGCGACGAACCCGCCCAGATCTCCCACCACGCCTCCGCCGAAGGCAATCAGCATCGATCGCCGGTCAGCGCCGCGCTCTAGCAGTTCCGAGGCCACTTTTCCCGCCCAAGGAAGGCTCTTGGAACTTTCTCCCGAAGGCACGAGGATTGGACTCGCTCCCGACAAGCCCGTGTCGCGCGTGAATCTCCTGCCCCAGTGCCTCCAAAGACCGGGCTCTGTGAGTATGAATGTGGAGGTGTAACCGCGCAATCCGCGTATCGCACGCCACGACCCACGTCCTACGATCACATCGTACCCCCCCGCACTCGACTTTACGCGCAACCGTCGCATCGATCTCCTGTTCCGCCCTGAATTCGAAGCTGCTCTTACAAATACCATGCAGCCCCGGGACCAGCAACAAGAGAAAGCGTGTAATGAGAAAAGCGGAGGGGAGTAGAGGTTGCGGAGCCAACCCGCCACGGATATCATGAATGATTCATGGTTTCGCGGAAGGATAAGAGCCTCGACTTTGTCGTCCTCGGCGGGGGAATTGCGGGCATGCGCGCCGCGATTGACCTTGCCCAAGGGGGGGGAGTCCTCGTTCTCACCAAAGACGATCTGTACGAATCGAACACCGAGTACGCCCAGGGTGGCATCGCCGCTGCCTTGAGCGAAGACGACGAGGTGACTCTCCACCGGCACGACACGCTTCAAGCAGGTGACGGTTTATGCCGCGAGGAGGCCGTTCGTGTGCTGGTGGAGGAGGGGCCGCAGCAGATTCAGCAGCTCATCGACTGGGGAATGCGCTTTGACCGCAATGGCACCAAGCTGGCCTTCACTCGCGAAGGCGCGCACAGCCGCTCGCGCGTCCTCCACGCCCACGGCGATTCCACCGGCAGTGAAATTCTGCGCGCACTGATGGCCAAGGCGCGCGCGCTTCCGAATATCCAGTTGCAACCTCACGCATTTGTCACCGACCTGATTCGCGAGGATGGGAAGGTTTGCGCTGTGAGCTACCTGGAACCCTCGGCGACCTCCCCGCAGACGATTCACGCCGGCGCCATTCTTCTTGCCACCGGGGGGCTGGGCCACGTTTACAAGGAGACCACCAACCCCTCCGTAGCCTGCGGCGACGGGGTGGCCATGGCGTATCGCGCAGGGGCAGTGGTAAGGGACATGGAGTTTGTGCAGTTTCACCCCACGGCATTATTCGTGAAGGGCGCACCGCGCTTTCTGCTTTCTGAAGCCTTGCGGGGAGAGGGAGCTTACCTGCGCAATCTGCTGCTGGAGCGTTTCATGCCGCGCTATCACGAGGCTGCGGAACTGGCTCCGCGTGACGTGGTGGCGCGCGCCATTACGCTGGAAATGCAAAAGACGCGCGCCGAGTTTGTCTACCTCGACCTAACCAGCCTCGATCCCGACCACGTTCAAAAGCGCTTCCCAAGGATTTTCTCCACCTGCATGAAGCACAACATCGACATTACCACGGACCTGGTGCCGATTCGCCCCGCGGCCCACTATGCCATGGGCGGCGTGGCCACGGACCTATACGGCGCAACTTCTCTTCCGGGACTTTTCGCCGCGGGAGAAGTTGCCTCCAACGGCGTCCACGGCGCCAATCGGCTGGCAAGCAATTCTCTGCTGGAGGGACTGGTCTTCGGGGCCCGCGCGGCCGCCGCCATGCTGATCAAACAACCGGCCGCCGCTTTTCCCTCTCCTTCGTTGAAAGCAGGGGTCGCAGCGTCTACACATGCTGCCTCTTCCGCGCCACCGGGGCGCACCGAAATTGAAAAGACCGTCGAACTGGCGCGCGGAATCCTGTGGGACAAGGTCGCCATTATTCGCGATGGCAAAGCGCTCACTGAGGCTGTGACGCGCCTCGGGGGGCTCTCCTTGCCGGAACCCCTTCCGCCATCCCGGCCCGCTCATGAGGCGTGCAACATCCTAACTGTGGCTCGACTGATTGCGCGCTGTGCTTTGGCGCGCGAAGAGAGCCGCGGCGCTCACTACCGCTCGGATTTTCCCCTCAAGAATAATTCCAAGCCACCCCGGCATTCGTACGTTTCCAGGAATTCTGCTCCTTATTTTGAATGATCGGCTGAGAACCGCGACCTGGGGCTAGTGAATGTACGGCGATTTCTCAAGGTCCGCGAGCGTGGCAAGCACCACGTTGCCGACAATGGTCAGGCTTTCGGCGCTGCAATGGGCCAGCGTGTCTTTGGCGGTATGCCAATACCCGTCGTTGGGATCAAAACAGATTACATCCACAGAGGGCACTCCGGCATTCACGAACGGAATGTGATCGTCATCGACAGAAGTTGGGTCATCGGGGAAATACTTTGCATAACCCAGACGGTGGGCGGCGCTGAAAACGGTATCAACTAACCATGGCGTAGATAATTTGTCTCGTTTGATGACCAGGTTGGAATCACCAATCATATCCACCAGAATCATCGCCCCGACGCGCCCCAACTCACCTGAAGAGGTCAACTGGGCAACCAAATGCCGGCTGCCATAAGTGTTGTCGTCACCCTCCCAATTCGGGCGCACGGCCTCCTCACCATCAAAAAAAACCAGCCAGTAGGTCAAAGCATGTTTGCGTCCCTTCAGCTCGCGCGCCAGTTCCAGAAGCAGCGCGGCGCTCGATCCGCCGTCGTTCGCGCCCACGAAGCGGAAGTCTGAGAAGCGCTTGGTATCGTAGTGACCGGTCACCATGACGATTTTAGACTGCGAGCCGGGAAACTTGGCGACGATGTTGGCCATGGGAATATCGCCGGCGGGAGTGGAGGCCGTAAACGCGTCTTCTTCCACCTGAGCGCCGGTCTGCTTTAACTGCCCTTCAATCCACTGGCGCTCCTCGCCGAGGGCCGCCGAGCCCGAAGGGCGGGGACCGTAGTCCACCACGTGCTTAAGGTCCGCGAAGGCCCGCTCGCCGTCAAAATTCCCCGCCTGGCCCTCTGCGCGCAAACACAGGGGCGCGACGAGGAAGAGCAGGAGGCATCCAGCCCCAAGCGCCACCCAGATGTTCTGAAGCTTAGACCTCGGCATTTTTCAACTTCCGCTTCTTCTTCAGCCAAACCAGCCAGGAGAGTCCGATGCTGATGAAATAGAGGCCCACCAGGGGAACCCAGATGATGAAGATGCTTGCCAGGTCATTGGAGGGGACCACAGCTGCGGCCACAACTGCCGTCACCAGGACGGCAATGCGATAGTGTTTCAGCAAAAACTTGGGGGTGATGATTCCAAAGATAGAGAGCAGCATAATCACAACCGGCAACTCGAATATGATGCCCACCCACACGACAATGGAAATCGCCAGGTCCCAGTACTCATTGATTTCCACCATCGACTTGAACTGCCCCGCAAATTCCAGCAGAAAGTGAAACACCTTGGGCAGGGCCAGCAAGTAGGCAAAAACCCCTCCCGTAATGAACAATGTGCTGGTGAGAAGGACGAAGGGCCAGATGTACTTCTTCTCGTTGCGGTAAAGTCCAGGAGACACGAACAGCCAAAGCTGAAGGAGAACATAGGGGGAAGCAATGAAAATTCCACACACGATGGAAATCTTGATAAAAAGATTGAAGGGGTCAACCGGATTGACGTAGACAAGATGCGGGTCCTGGTGAAGCGCGATCAACGAATCGG
>JASHTZ010000593.1 GCA_030040295.1 Terriglobia bacterium
TTCCACCAACAACACGTTCACCAGTTTGTAGAGGCTCGCCTCAATGCGCCGAGCCTGGTCGCGGTCGGCTTCAACGGTGATGGTCATCCGGGAAACTTCCGGCTTCTCCGTGCGGCCCACGGTGAGTGAGTCGATGTTGAAAGCGCGCCGGCGAAAGAGCGAGGCCACGCGCGTCAGCACTCCGGGCTTGTTCTCAACGTGTACAACAAATGTTTTGAGCATAATTTTCAAAAAGCTTATTCGTCTTCCGCAGTCTCCACAAGCGGGTTCGGGCGCCGGATCATTTCGTGCAGTCCGGCTCCCGCCGCCACCATGGGGTAGACCGAATCTTCCTGCTCCACCTGGAAATCCAGCAGCACCGGGCCATCGTGACGGCGCGCGGCCTGCACCGCGGGCACCACTTGCCGGCGTTCCTTCACCACCGAGCTGCGAATACCGAATGCCTCCGCGAGCTTCGCGAAGTTCGGGCTTAGCAGGGGCGTGGATTCATAGTTGCGATCGTAGAAAAATTCCTGCCATTGCCGCACCATTCCCAGATAGCCATTGTTGATGATGGCGATGTTGATCTTCAGATTCTCCTGGACCATTGTGGCGAGCTCCGCCATGGTCATCTGGAAACCGCCGTCGCCCACCACCACCCAAACTTCCGCCTCCGGGCGCGCAACCTTCACTCCGATGGCGGCTGGCAGGGCAAATCCCATGGTTCCGAGCCCGCCGGAAGTGATGAGCGTGCGCGGAGCTTCGTGCTTGAAATATTGCGCCTCCCACATCTGGTGCTGGCCCACGTCGGTGACCACCACCACGTCACCGCCGCGCGTTTCCTGCCACAGATCGTTGATCACGTGCGCGGCGTACAGGTGGCCGCTGTCGGGCAGGTTCTGAATGTCGCGTACCGCCGTTTCACCTTTCAGTCCGTCGATGTAAGCGCGCCACTCGCTGCAATCCACGGGCTGGAGGCGCGGCAGCATTTCACGCAGGACTTCGCGCAGATCGCCGATCAATGCCACGTCGAGCTTTACGTTTTTATTGATTTCCGAGGGATCGATTTCCACCTGAATCTTTTTGGCCTTGGGTGCGTAGGTTTTCAAATTGCCCGTCACGCGGTCGTCAAAGCGCATGCCCAAGGCGATGAGCAAATCGGCTTCCTGAATCGTGGTGTTCACCCAGGCCTCACCGTGCATTCCCATCATGCCGAGATTGAGCGGATGCGACGCAGGGAACGCGCCGAGACCGAGCAGGGTGAGCGTGACGGGAATTCCCGTGCGGTCGGCCAGCTCGCGGACTTCATTCATGGCGCCGGAAACCATGATTCCGTGCCCGGCGAGGATCACCGGGCGCTTGGCTTCCTGAATCAGCTTCAGCGCCTTGGCATAGTCGTCCTGCGTGGGCGAAAGGTCCGGCCGGTAACCGGGCAATTGCGGTTTCGCGGCTTCCCAATCGAATTCGCAGGAGGACTGTTGGGCGTCCTTGGTGATGTCTACGAGAACGGGGCCGGGGCGCCCGGAGCTCGCCACGTAGAATGCCTCGCGCAAAGTGCGCGCCAGTTGGCTGGCATGGGTCACCAGGTAATTGTGCTTGGTGATGGGCAAGGTTACGCCCGTGATGTCCGTCTCCTGAAACGCGTCGGAGCCGATGAGTTTGCTGCCCACTTGTCCGGTGATGCAAACGATCGGCGAGGAGTCCATCATCGCCGTGGCGATGCCCGTCACCATGTTGGTGGCTCCGGGGCCGGACGTTGCAACGGCCACGCCCACGCGTCCGCTGGCGCGCGCGTATCCATCCGCCATGTGCGTGGCGCCCTGCTCGTGCCGCACCAGGACGTGATGAATGCCGCTGTGCTTCAGCGCGTCATAAGCGGGCAAAATCGCCCCGCCCGGATATCCAAAGGCGTGTTTCACGCCTTCGCGTTCCAGGCATTCCCAAATAATCTGCGCTCCCGTCTTGATCATGTCTGCCACTTCCTCTCCGTCGGAATGGGTCCGGATGCCCCCGCCCGGCCCCAATCGATATTGTACATTAGGAGGGCCATCCTTGGGTTAACTGCTTTGATAAAAGCCTATCTTTCCGGTGGCGGCCCCGCCGTTTGCAAATCCGATTACCAGCGAGTACACTCCTGCCATCCACGGTCCTTATTCCTCAGTGCGGAGGAACCCATGCGCAGAACGCGCTTCATGAGTTTGCTTTTCCTGGTTTGGTCGATTGCCTTTTTCTTCGTCGCGGATTTTCGTCAGGCGCTGGAGCTTCCCATTTTCGTGATGGGTGCAAGGGGCGATCAAAGCTGGCTGGAACGTGCCGGAACAATTCCCGCTGAAAAGCTGCGCAAGGCAGTGGCGGAAAAACCCGACGCCCGCACTTTAGCCTTCGCCGCACTGCACGCGCCGACTTTGAAAGAAGCCCTCGACTGGAGCAGCCGCGCGGTGGCGTTGGACTCGAGTCTCACCTGGATTGATTATTCAATTGTCGACCGGGCGATCGACTCCAAGGCCATACCACCGGAAGCGCCCGCATTGATCTCGCAACTCGAGAAATGGGATCCGGACAATGCCGTCCCTTATCTTCTCGAAGCTGAGGAGATCAATAAGGCCAAGCCCGTCGTGTACGCACCGAGAGAAGCCATGTTGCAGGCCGCGGCTGAGGAAACGGACTGGGTCCAGGCGATGCAGAAGGCTTATGCCGCGCCGCATTACGATTCCTATTTCGACCGACGCTTCGATTTAGAGCGCACCTGGATGACCCAGAACCGCCTCGACAAGCCCGCGGTGTTGCTGCTTTCGGTCGCAGCTTACCCAATCCCGAATCTCCTGCAAATCCGCACCTATGCCAATCTGGTGGTCGACAAATTCGGCAAGGAGGCGGAAGACGCCAAACATCTGCCTCAGGCCATGGATTACTACTGGACCGCCCAGCGCATGGGCGAGCGCATGCGAATTCAAGGCGGCTCCTTGATTGAAAGGCTCATCGGCGCGGCGGTGGTGAAAACCGCGGATAAGCGGTTGATTCCCGCCTTGCGCAAAGACGGCCGAGCCGACGCGGCGGCGGCCGTGGAGATGTACGAGCAGCAAATGGACCAACAGCTTGACACTCTGCGGGGAAAAGATCCGCTGGCGCAAAGCACGAATTACAATTGGACGGCATTGGCAGTGGATGTTCTCGCGGGACTGGTGGTGGTCTTCGGCGTGCTGACGCTGGTTTGCATCCTTTATGTCAACGCCAAACGCTGGGTGCGCCCTCAATCAAAGGGTGTGATCTTTCAATTCCTCACAGTCGGCGAGAATTACATGCCGGTGTTGCTGTTCGTGGCGTGTGCCGCGCTATTCCTCAGCTATTTTCCCTACGCGCAGAACTTTCACCACTACATGACGGCGACGGGCGAGATCCACGATTATGAGCCGTTGTTTTACAACGTCCTCCCGAATTACGGCGCCATGCCCGGCCACAACACACTCGCGGTCGGAAACCCATTTCACCCTTATGGATGGTACGCGCTGGCGGGGCTGGTCATCGTGGTGCTGATTTCGGTGGCCTTTGGCCGGCCCTCGTCCCGCGGGCAAACGTCAAGCTAGCCGGGCGTGCGCACTTTCCTTCTAAGATGCTATCATCCCGTTCTTGTGATGTGAGGCAGTCCATTCCGGCCGCGACCTTCCGGCATTGGGCGCACCTCCGAACCATCACGGGCGAATGAGGAGATATTTCGATGAATTGGCTTATTTCCGTGCTGATCGCGGCGTCGTGCGTGACCGCAGTTGTATCGCAGCAGCCGGATGAAAATTCGCTCGAGTCTCGCCGCGCCCGTTTCAAGGCGGCGCTCGCGGAAGATTGGGAATACCAGTTGCGCACGCACCCGGAACTGGCCACCTTCATTGGTGACAATCGTTATAACGACCGCCTCAGCGAGAACACTCCGGAATTTTACGCGCGCCAGACGGAGCGCGCGCGCCACGAGCTCGAAATTTTCCAGGCAATCGACAGCGCCGGTTTCCCGGAGCAGGAACGCCTGAGCAGGGAACTGATGATCCGCGATTTGAACGAACAGATCGAGGGCGCGAGGTTCAAGCATTGGGAGATGCCCGTCGATCAAATGAATGGGCTGCACCTGGAACTCGCCAGCATGCCCTCCAATGTGCCGCTCAAGACCGCGCAGGATTATCGGAATTACATCTCACGGCTCCATCAAATTCCGCGTGTGCTGGACCAGGCCGTCGCCAACATGCGCCAGGGCCTTGCCGATCATCTGGTTCAGCCCCGCTACTTGCTCGAAAAGGCCGCTGCCCAGGCGCAGGACATCGCGGGGAAGCCCGTGGATGCGAGTCCCTTTAGCCAGCCCGCTAAAAAATTTCCCGCCGGAATATCGGAGGCTGATCAAAAGGCTCTGCACGGCGCGATTCTTGAGGTGGTCAGCAAAGAAGTGGCTCCCGCCTACGCGCGACTTGCGGATTTCCTTCGCAGCGATTACGCGCCGCGCGGCCGCACTGAATACGGCGTGTGGTCGCTGCCCGACGGCGGAGCGCGTTACCGCTTCGCCATAAAACAGATGACCACAACGGATCTGGGCCCGGAAGAAATCCACGAGATGGGGCTCAAGCAAGTTGCGGAGATCGAAGCACAGATGCTGATGCTCGCCCGCCGGCAGGGATTCAATGACTTGAACAGCTTCAATGAACACATTCGCAAGGACCCGCACTTCTACGCGACATCCGGCGAGCAGATTTTCAACCTATATCAGCATTACACCGACCAGATGTACGCCAAGCTTCCACAAATGTTCGGCCGGCTGCCCAGGAACAAACTCGAGGTCGTTCCCATGGAGGCTTTCCGCGCGCCCAACGCCGTGCCTGCTGATTACTCGATTGGCGCCGGTGACGGCTCGCGCCCCGGCCGCATCAACGTAAATGAATACGACCCGCAGCATCGCCTGCTGCTCAACGTGGAGGCGATCGCGTATCACGAGGGAATCCCCGGGCATCACCTGCAATTCTCCATCGCGCAGGAGCAGACTGGCCTGCCGCCGTTCCGGCGATTTTCTTCCTATACCGCTTACTCGGAGGGCTGGGCGTTCTACGCGGAGCGCCTGGGGAAGGAAGTGGGCTTCTATCAGGATCCTTACAGCGAATACGGGCGGCTCGAAAACGAAATGTGGCGCTCCGTCCGGCTCGTGGTGGACACCGGCGTTCACTACAAACACTGGTCGCGACAACAGATGGTGGATTTTTTCCGCCAGCACACCGCCATGGACGAGCCGAACATCGGGACCGAGGTGGACCGCTACATATCCTGGCCGGCGCAGGCACTCGCCTATAAACTCGGTCAGATGAAGATTCTGGAATTGCGGGAGAAAGCGCGGCAGGAGCTCGGCAGCAAGTTCGATTTGCGCGCTTTCCACGATGCGGTATTGGATGACGGTCCATTGCCGCTGGATGTGCTTGAAGAAAACGTGGACAGGTGGATTGCCGCGCAAAAAGCCAAGTGATCGGCGCTGACGCGGCCGCGCGCTAAGGTTTCATATCGATGACATCAAGATTCCCGTCGGTGCGCCACTCGCCGCCGGTGGCGGTGGTGCCGCTGCTGAGCGGATTGGGAGGAGCGATGAGCTGCTCAGCCTGCACGCCTCCACCCAGCCACAGATCAGCGCTCACTTGCGCGCGTTCGTCATCCAGGTTGGGGTCGGTGGCGTGCGACCCGGAGCTATAATCAATCCCCACGTCGTGCGTCGCAGCGGCCAGCCAGATGGGACGGCCATCCGGCGCGGTTGTTGGCGTTTGCCACAAGCGCAAATGGTGGCGTTTGTTGAAAGTGTCGAGAACTTTCTCAAAGACTAAATCCTCTTTCCTCCCGAACAGAAAAAGCTCGGAGACGGGCGCCTCGTCGTATCCGTCGTTGTTCAGCACTGCCTGCATCGTCCTCCAAATCGACTGCGCGTTTTTCGACCTCGGTTGGGTCCATCCCGCTTCATGAAATGCCTGCTCAATCTCCTGCGCCGTTCCGATAAAGACCAGATTGATGGGATCGCCGGGCTTGTTGTTCCTGCTCGTCGTGCGTTGGGGCGCGTTCGCCAATACGCCGGCCACGGCATCGCGCAGGTTTGCGGGGAGTTCGCGGGGTCCGGCGGAAGCGACGAAGCGCCTCAAGGCGAGCGAGCGCGTGAGTGTGAACTGGATGTCTGTGCCCGGCGGAAATTCGATCTCCGTGTTCACCTCACCGATCCTCTGCTTCTGAATTTGACTGTTGACCGTGGGATTGATCTGACCCACCTTCTGAAATACTCCCCCCAGCATGGGCGCATAGGCTTCCGAAGCCAAAACTCCCACCACGGTGCCGTCGGCGAGATAAGATTCCCGCGCGTTGCTGACGCTCGTCACGCGTCCTTCGACGCCGAAATTCCCCTCGCCCGGAATGTTGAGCTGATTGAATTCCAGCAGAACGTCCGCGCGTTGCTCCGGCGCGGCCGGGGGATCACATTTTTCGAGCGCGCCCGCCAGAGTGGTGCCAAAGGGCAGGGCGGTACCGCCATTCAAATCGAGCTCGCGCGCCAGGCTGGCATTGATGGATTGGCCGGGCTGGGAGGTCTTGGTGCTCACGGCGCTTTGAAGGCGCAGGTACAAAACCGTTCCGGCAGGGAGCGTGGGCGCGCCCGCCGCCACTCGGGGCACTCCCGCAATAATCTTAGCGGAAAAAATGAATAAGGCCGCTGCGAGAAGCCCTGCGCTTCCCGCCACAATGGACTTTTTTGTGTGGTTCTTCCGGCCTTGAGCTACCGGGGTCACTGCGATGGCCATGCTGTGCCTTGAGAGTGGCTACGAGAAATCCTTCACTAATCTATTCTTGAGAAGCCCGTCAAGCCTCTCACCTTTGATTTCACGCGAAGGCGCCGGGTTGCTTGCCCTGGCGTTTTCTGAGGCCTTGCGGGCGCCACAAAAAGGCCCGCCCGATCTCCTGCTACTCCTTGGGAGCCGGGGCGGGCGGCGCGGATTCAGGTGGTCCGAAAGGTCCGCATCTTCCGCGCATGCCGGAGGAAAACTTTTCGCGCTCCTCGGGAGTCATATCCTCCCAGCGCTGAATCATGCGCGCGCGCCAATCCCTCCTCCAGCCGGGACCGCCACGAAAGGCGCCGAAGAATAGCTTGCTGAGCACCAGCAGGCCCAGGGCCTGCCAATAGCCAATAGCGTGGAGGCCGAATATCTGCGGCATCAAGTGGTTCCACAGCCACATCACGACAAAGCTGAAGACCCCGATGCCGATCACCACGAGCAACACGATTCGAATGATTCGTGAAATTCCATGCGCTCGAACTCTCATTGTTTTCACCCTCACGCTTTCTTGAATTCGTCGTAAATCGCCTGCAAGCGCCGCCGCAGATGGAGCACCGCGTAGTGCTTGCGGGAAAGCAACGTATTGACGCTCAACCCCGTGGCCTCAGCCAGTTCCTTGAAGCTGCGGCCTTCGAGCTCGTGAGCAACAAAGACCTCGCGCTGTTCCTCGGGCAGTTCGTCCAGCGCCGCCTCCATCTCGTCGACCAACACCTTGCGCGCGTAGGCGGCTTCAGGCCCGGCGTCGGGTGAGGGGAGCAGCTCCTCCCACGGGAAAAATTCATCTTCCCCGCCTCCCGGCTCGGTGGTGTCCAACGATTCCGTCCGCCGCTTGCGGAACCGGTCGATGATGCGGTTCCGCGCCACGCGAAACAGCCACGCGCCCGCCTGCTCGATGGGCTTCATCAGCCGATAAGCCTGCACGAATTCGTAGAAGACCTCTTGCAGAATGTCTTCCGCTTCGCTTTCGTCCAGAATGCGTTTGCGGATGAAGTTGCGCAGGCGATTTTGTTCCCGCTCGACGGTCTCGGCGATTCGGCGGTTCTGCTCGTCGGTCATGAGTGCAAAGGTCAGCGCGTCCTGCATCCAGTAGTGTAGACGAATCAGCCGCTCCGATATTTTGGTCAATTCCGCTTCATCGTATTTCGCCGTTCGTTGGCAGGGTGTCAGACGTGCGTGTATACTTGCGCCGCCAAAAGTCGGCACGGCGAAGATACCCGATTCATGGAGGAAAGATGCGTGTGGGTGATGGATTCCGGTGGCCGCAAAAGCGGCCGATCCTTTTTTTGAGAGTATGCGGTGGCTTGGCTGTCGGCGCGTTCCTGGTGGCGCTGGTCGCCGCGCACCCATCGGCCTCTGCTGCGCCCGGCATGGGCCAGGCTTCTTCCGCAAATTACGATGAATCGAGGGCTGGGAATTTCAAGCTTCCTGATCCGCTCGTTTTCAACAATGGCAAACCGGTAAAAACTCCGGGCGAATGGAAAAAGCGCCGCGTGGAGATCCTCAAGCTTTACGCCGAGGACGTTTACGGGCGCACTCCGAAGGCGCCCCGGCGAATCCGTTACAAGGTATTCGACGACACCCAGGGCGCGCTGGGCGGGA
>JASHTZ010000594.1 GCA_030040295.1 Terriglobia bacterium
GATCCCTGTAAGGATTTCTCCGCCGGCGATTTTCTGGATGAGTGCCGCGGCGCGGTCGAGAGCCAGCGGCGCCATCTGAATGTCAGCGCCTCGCTCGAACCGGTGGGATGCTTCGGTGTGCATCCCTTGCGATTTTGAGGTGCGGCGAATCGACAGGGGATCAAACCACGCGCTTTCCAGCAGCACATTGCGCGTGCTCACCCCGATCTCCGAATCCTCACCGCCCATAACACCGGCCAGAGCTACGGGATGCGTGCTATCTGCAATCACCAAATTGTCAGGCGTGAGGGTGCGGGTTACGCCGTCAAGAGTTTGAAGTGATTCGCCGGGCTTGGCGCGCCTTACAATGATTTTCTGCTGCTTCAGGCGGGAAAGATCGAAGGCGTGCAGAGGATGCCCGAGCTCCATCAGCACGTAATTCGTAGCGTCGGCAACGTTGTTGATGGGCCGCTGCCCAACCGCTTCCAATCGCTTCGCCAGCCAATCCGGCGATGGCCCCACTTGAACGTTGCGCAGCACTCGGCCGCAGTAGCGCGCGCAAAGGTCAGGAGCGACAATCTCAATCGAGACTGCGCGCCCGGCGTGCTCCCCCGACTCTTTGAATGATACTTCCACCTTCTTAAGCGGCAGCCGCTCGCGAGTGGCGACTTCGCGCGCCACGCCGTAGTGGCTGAGGCAGTCGGGGCGGTTCGTCGTGACTTCCAGGTCCAGAACCCAGTCGTCGCCCTCCGCGGCCACCGCTTCCACATTCAAGCCGATCATGGTGAGGTCGGAGGCGAGCTGGCGCGGCTCGCGCGTGAGGTCGACGAATTCTTTCAGCCAATTTACCGAAACCTTCATAGTGTGAATTCGGCTGCTGTAGCGGCGGTCTGCGACCGCCGAATCGTAAGAGGGCAGGCCATGGCGTGCCCCTACGGCGGTCGCAGACCGCCGCTACAACACCATAATTCAAAATTCCAAGCGAATTGCCTAAAACTGCTCCAAAAATCGCACGTCGCTCTGAAAGAAAAGCTGAATGTCATTGATGTCGTACTTCAACATCGCGAAGCGGTCCACGCCCAGGCCGAACGCCCAGCCCGAGAACTTTTCCGGATCGACGCCGCCGTTGCGCAGCACCTGGGGGTGAACCATCCCGCAGCCCATAACTTCAATCCATCCGCTCTCTTTGCACACGCGGCAGCCTTCACCTCCGCAGAAGATGCAACTGATGGACACCTCGCCGCTCGGCTCTGTGAAGGGGAAGAAGCTGGGCTGAAAGCGCGTGCGAATTTTCTGGCCGAAAAGCCTTTTGGCGAAAAAATCGAGCGTGCCTTTCAAATCGGCAAAAGTGATGTCAGAGGCGATGGCCAGCCCCTCGATTTGATGAAACATGGGCGAGTGGCTGGCGTCGGGATTATCGCGGCGATAGCACTTGCCGGGAATAATAATGTGGAGCGGCGCGCCGTACTTTTCCATGGCGCGGATCTGCACGGGCGAGGTGTGCGTGCGCAGCACGGTTTTCGAATCGATGTAGAGCGTGTCCCAGTCGTCGCGCGAAGGGTGGCTCTCCGGAATATTCAACGCGTCGAAGTTGTAATAGACGCTTTCGATTTCCGGCCCGCTTTCAATGTGGAAGCCGAGGTTGAGGAAGATTTCTTCAATTTCGCGCTGCATCTGCGTGACCGGGTGCAAAGTCCCGAGGGCACGGCGATTGCCGGGGAGCGTGAGGTCGGATGGCGTTTCGCGGTACATCTGGGCAGCCATCGGCGGCGAGCCCCCGGCCGGAATCCCGCCGTTGGCCTCCGCCTGCTTCCGCAACGGCACGTCACGGGCGAGGGCCGCGATTTCAAGTGCGGCAGATTCCTGCCGGAGATTGTTGAAGCTTTTTCCGACCGAAGGCTTCAGCTCTTTCCTTGCAGCCTTCAGCCACTTTTCATCCACCGCGGACAGAAGACCGTTTTTGCGCGCCAGCCAGCGGTCGCGAAGGTCCTTGCACAATTTTTCGCGCTCGGATTCGGATGCAGCGCCACGCGCAATTAAGGCGGCACGCTCCGCCTGCATCGCCGCGCGAACTTCGGCGAAGGCCGCTTCCACGCCTGGAGCGTCGGCGATGCCGAGCTCATCGAGCGTCTTGCGAACTTTTTGGTCAATCGTCATGAGAGGTTAGGCTATACTGTCCGATATGGACATGGAAGAGATATCAGACCTCGTTGGCCGCTTGGCGCAAGCTGAAATTCACCTGGTAGAGCAGATGACCAGCGGCTTTCAAGAAATCAAGGAAATCCAGGCGAATACCGAGTACAAACTGAACGCTTTAATAGAGACTGTTGATAAGCTGAGTAAGTATCCCGGCTAAGCTGGAGGATTTAGAATACGTGCCCCCTCATAGGGGCCTGGAACAAACCCCTCATCCGGCTTCGTTCCTCAGCCACCTTCTCCCCAAGGGAGTAAGGAAATCAACTTTTTCCCTCTCCCGCAGGGAGAGGGTGGCTCGCTACCGGCGTTCTCACGAGCCGGGGCGAGACGGGTGAGGGGTCACTTCCCGCCCTTCGCCGCAAACCTGTCAGCTATGGGCTGTCGGCGGTTGGCTGCTTGTCGCCTGCTTCACCTTGCCCGCCAGCTCCGCGAAGGCCGCCTGGTCCTTCACGGCCATTTCCGCGAGCATCTTGCGGTCGAGGGCGATGGCCAGGACCTTGAGTCCGTGAATAAACTGGCTGTAGGTGAGCTGGTGCGAGCGCGCGGCGGCGCTGATGCGCAGGATCCAAAGCCTGCGGAAATCACGTTTCTTGCGGCGCCGGTCGCGGAAGGCATAACGGCCAGCCTTATCCGCCGCCTCCTTCATGAAGCGGTACAATTTGCTTTTGTTGAGGAAATAGCCTTTGGTCAGCTTGGCGAGCTTCTTCCGATTGGCGCGGCGCACGGTGCCGCGCTTGACTCGAGGCATGGGTTTCTCCTTTCGAAGTGATCAGTGCCTGGTGGTCAGTGGTCAGCAGCAACCACGAACCGTTTGCACTGGATTTGCCGTGGCTCGTCGCCAGCTCCTGAACACTAGCCGCTCGCCACTGCATTTTTGGGGCAGTGAAGGCACCCTCTTGGCCTCGGTGAAGCCTTCCTGCACCCGATGAAACGTCCGTAGCGCCGGGCTTCAGCCCGGCACTTGCCACAGCCGGGCACGTGCCGACCTAAATGTCGGCGCTACTCATTCTTACTTTCCGTAAGGAAGCATGCGAAGGACGTGAGCCTCATCGGCCGGCGATAAGAGCACCGACTTACCGAGGCGCCGCTTGCGCTTGCTGGCTTTGGACGTCAGGATGTGACGGGCAAAAGAATGGTGGCGCGTCACCTTGCCGCTGCCGGTAATCTTGAAACGTTTGGCAGCTCCCTTATGAGTCTTGAGCTTGAGTTTAACTTTCCCGACTTTCGCCAATCTATCCTCCTGAAGTTTCCTGCGTCCCGGCGGGCTTGGCGACGGCCGGGACGGGCGGATTGGGTTTGAGCGGCGCGGAGGGCGCCGGGCTGGGTGCAGCCGCCGGTTCACCGGGCGCAGCGGCCGCGGGGCGTGGTTTGGGGACGCCGGGTTTGCTTGCCGCCTTTTTGGGCGACAGAATCGTGGTGAGGTTCGGACCCTCCAGCCGCGGCCGCGCTTCCACTTGCCCGTTTTCGCCCACTTCCTCAATCAGCTTTTCGATCATCTTGAAGCCCAGATCGCGATGCGCCATTTCGCGCCCGCGAAACATGATCGTGACCTTGACCTTGGCACCTTCGTGAAGAAAGTCCACCACCTTGTTGCGCTTGGTCTCAAAATCATGGGTGGAGGTGCGGGGCCGCATCTTAACTTCCTTCAGCCCGATGGATTTCTGGTGCTTGCGCGCCTCGTGCTGCCGCTTGCTGAGCTGATAGAGATATTTTCCGTAATTGATGATGCGGCAGACGGGAGGATTGGCCGTGGGCGCAACTTCCACAAGGTCCAGACCCTGACTCCTTGCACTTTTCAGGGCCTCAAAGGGAGGCATGATGCCGAGCTGCTTCCCTTCCTCATCAATCACGCGGATTTCTTTGGCGCGAATCCGCTCATTAATGCGAAC
>JASHTZ010000595.1 GCA_030040295.1 Terriglobia bacterium
TAGGAAAACGTCAGCCGCAGCCCCTTGATCAGGTCAATCAGGAAAATCTTGCGGAAAAAATCTTTCCAGTCCATGGTCATCTGCCTATTAAGGCCACCGCCGCTGCCGCGTGGTGGGCCAGCCAAAAATAGCGCAGCACCGCCGTTGCAATCAGGTTGGCCAGCGCCAGCGGAATCATCACCCGCCATCCAATATTCATCAACTGGTCATAGCGGTAGCGCGGAAACGTAGCACGATACCAGATGAAAGCGTAGAGGAACACCACCACTTTGGCGCCAAACCAGAAGATTCCCTGGATGGCATTCAGAACCGGCGGAAACGCCACCAACGCCGCCAGCACCACGCAACCCGCAGCGAGGAACACGAAGAAATAGCGCTCCAGCTTCACCAGGCTCTTGAGGCCGAGCCATAAAATAAATATTCCGGCGCCCAGCAAAGCCAAAATCGGCGCGAATTTGAGGAAGTCCAGGGCTTGCACGCTGGCAAACGGCCGCAACCATCCGCCCAGGAAGAGCGTTACGGCGATGCACGACACCACCACCATGTTCGTGTATTCCGCCATGAAGTAAAGCGCGAAACGAAAGCCGCTATATTCGGTGTGGAAACCGGCGGTCAACTCCGATTCCGCTTCGGGAAGGTCGAAGGGGTTGCGATTGGTCTCTGCCACAGCCGCGATGACATAAATCAGGAACCCCACGGGTTGCAGGAAAACGTACCACACGCCCGCGCTCGACTGGCGGTCGACGATGTCCACCATGCTGAGGGAATTGGCGAGCAGCAGGACTCCCACGAGAGCCATACCGCCGGCCACTTCATAGCTCACCAGTTGCGCGGAGGAACGCAGCGCCCCCAAGAGTGGATAATGGCTGTTGGACGACCATCCGCCCAAAATGATCCCATAAATGCCGAGCGATGAAATCGCCAAAATGAAGAGCAGGCCGATATTGATGTCGGTCACATAAAAATTGCCCGCAAAGGGAATGACGGCAAAAACCGTGAACGCCGCGAAAACGCTGATGGCCGGCGCGAGCAGGAAGAGCCACTCGTCCGCGCCCGCAGGAATGATGTCCTCTTTCAGCAGCAATTTCAAACCGTCGGCCACCGGTTGCAGCAATCCCCACGGCCCCACGCGCATCGGCCCCAAGCGCGCCTGCATGAAGGCCAGAACCTTTCGCTCCATGTAAACAAGATAAGCGACGATTCCCGAAAGCACACCAAAGATGATGAGAATCTTCACCAGCGCGAGCAGCAGCGGTGTAGCCATTACGAATTTGAAAGCGCTATCAAGCATGGTCATCGGCCATGAAAACCGAAATTCCAAAATCGAACCTTGAAATTCGCCAGAGTTTCGAATTTCGGATTTCGAGTTTCACGGTTCTTATCTGTCCACCTCGCCCAGCACAATATCCAGCGTTCCGATTATCGCCACGATGTCCGCCACCAGGTGGTCGCGGGACATGACGTCGAGCGCCTGAAGGTTGATGAGCGACGGCGGTCGCACGCGCACGCGATAAGGATTCACCGTCCCATCGCTGACCAGGTAATAGCCAAGTTCGCCCTTGGGCGCTTCGATGGAGTGGTAAACTTCTCCAGCCGGCGGCTTCAGGACCTTGCCAACTTTCCCGAAAATCGGCCCGGGCGCAATGCGCTCCACGCACTGGCGAACGATGCGCACCGACTGGCGCATTTCCGCCATGCGCACCACGTAACGGTCGTAGGTATCACCGTGTTCGCCCACCGGAACGTCAAATTCAACCTTATCGTAGGCCTCATAGGGCTGCGCCTTGCGAATGTCCCACTTCACGCCCGAACCGCGCAGAACGGGCCCGGTGACGCTCAGTGCAATCGCTTCCTCGGCCGTGATGACACCGATTTTGCGGGTGCGGTTGATCCAGATTCGATTCTTGGTCAAGAGTTGCTCGTACTCATCCACTTTGGGTAGGAAGTAATCGCAAAACTTGGAGACGTCACGCTCGAACCCGTCGTAAAGGTCGTATTGCAGGCCACCGATGCGGAAGGCGTGAGTGGTGAGACGCGCCCCGCAATACTCTTCGAAGATTTTCAGCACTTCCTCACGCTCGCGGAAGGTGTAGAACACCGGCGTCATGGCGCCGATATCGAGCGCATGCGTTCCGAGCCAAAGCAGGTGGCTGGCGATGCGTTGGAGCTCCGCCAGAATCATGCGCGTGTATTGCGCGCGGGGAGGAATCTCGACGCCCAGCAGCTTTTCCACCGCCTCCACGTATCCCATGCCGTTTGTAACCGCGGCAACGTAATCCATGCGGTCGACGTAAGGAGTGAACTGCGCATAGGTGCGATTCTCAGCGATCTTTTCAACGCCGCGGTGCAAATAGCCGATGATGCACTCCGTCCCCAACACGCGCTCGCCGTCAAGCTTCAACTTGACGCGCAGAACGCCGTGCGTCGCGGGGTGTTGCGGCCCCATGTTGATAACCAGCTCGTTTGCGTCAAGAAATGTAGTTTCCGGCATCGGCTACTGTCCACTTTCGATTCCCAGATTGGTCTTCACCCAAGCCTCATCCTGTCTCAAGATGTCATAATCCTTGCGCAGCGGGTGGCCCACCCACTCTTCGGGAAGCAAGAGCCGCTTCATGTCCGGGTGGCCTTCGTACACCACGCCGAACATGTCGAAGATTTCACGCTCCAGCCAATTGGCGCCCGGCCACACGCCTGTGACGGACGGAATTTTCTCATTGGCGCTTGCCTGCACGCGCAACCGCAAGCGATTGTTCCCTTGGAAGGAATATAGATGATAGATGATGTCGAAGCGCTTCTCACGCTTGGGATAATCCGCCGCGGTTTCGTCCGTGAGCATGGCGTAAGCGCCGCCCTCAGGGCTCTTGAGGAATTGGCACACGGCCACCAGTTGTTCTTTTGCAACATTCAAGGAAGGCATGTTGCGAAAGATTACGGGTTCCGTGATGGCGCCCGGGAAACGCTTGTTCAGCTCGTCGAGCAGTGGGCTTGCCCAAGGATCAGGCTTGACGGGAGCCTTGGGCGCAGCAGGCGCAGCGGGCTTGGCAGGTGCGGCTCCAGCAGGTTTGGCGGGGGGGGCAGCAGCGGGTGGTTTCGCTTCAGTCCCAGCGGGTTTGGCCGGGGGCGCAGCCGCACCGGGCTTCGATTCTCCCGCGAAAGGCTTGTCTGATGCGGTCGGCGCAGGGGGCTCGGCTGCGACAGGTTTTGGTGGCGGTGCAGCCGCTGTAGGTTTTTCTGATGCAGCGGGAGCGGCCGATGTCGCCGGAGCGGGCGGCGAAGGAGGTGCGGCCGCGGCGGGCTTAGCGGGCGCGCTTGCCCCGCCACCCTCTGCCGCAGGCTGCTGCGGTTCAGCCCCTTCGGCCCCCTTGGGCAGCTCTTTTTTTTCGTCGGCCATTCGACTTCAGGTGGTCCCTGTGAGTCCTTAGTCCCGCCTTAAAGGATTGCATTCTCCCATACGCAAATGAACGTGTCAATAATGGTTGGTGCAGGAAACAGGCACTCCCGCCGGCTGAGAAATCAGAGCCCAAGATATACAAGCACGCGGCCAGGTGTGTGAGGTTTACCGCCTTTGGTTTAGGGAATGGAATCCAATTGATTACGAATGGCCTCCGCCGGTGCCCGCCCTCATTGAGGAGGGAGGACACCTGGAAGGGAGAGGTGGGTCCGGAACAGACTTCACCCTTGGAATCCAGCGGGCGCAGGCGCGGGGGGACCCAAGAGAACCGCGTGTGCGCCCGCCTGTCTAGCCCATCAGAGCGCGCAGCCGATTGCGAGCCTTGTGCAATTGCGATTTCGACGTGCCCTCGCTGATGCCCAGCAATTTGGCGATCTCATCGTGCCGGTAGCCCTCCAGGTCATGTAAAAGGAAAATTTCGCGATAACCTGAGGACAGTCCGGCGATCGCGCTGTCGAGACCGATCTTGTCAAGCATGTTTGTGGCCGGCGCCTGCTGAGTGCTGGCCAAGGTAAGGACGTCGCTGATGGCCTCATCCGACCCCGGAGCGAGATCGGTGGAACTGACTGCCTCACGCCAACGGCGGCGGCGGCGCAGTTGCATCAGCACCATGTTCACCGTCAGGCGATACAGCCAGGTGGAAAAATTCGCTTCCCCGCGAAAGGTATGGGCCTTTCGGAACAATTGCAGAAATACTTCCTGCGTCAAATCCTCCGCGTCTTCCGGATTTCCGAGCATGCGGTAGCATTGCCGGTAGACGCGGCGCTCATACTTGCGGTAAAGGGGGTTGAACTCCCGAAGCAAAGCGTCGCCGGGCGAGGGAGGATCCTCCTGAGTATCCGTCCGACACTTTGAGGAAGTTGCGGTTGCTTGCGCTTGCTCCGGATGAATTGCCGAACCTGAGTTGAATGCCGCCGGGCGAAAGTTCGGGGATGAAGAGGGAACTTGATCCGCATCCGCCGAACCTTCCTCGGTAAAGAGAATGTCGGTTTGGTTAGCAAATCCCGCGAAGAAATCCACGCCGGAGGAAGCGTCGCCGGAGTCCGGAGGATTGATCTCCTCAACCGCTCCAGGCTCTATATTGATTGGAGCTTCCAGAATTGCGCCCATAGTATTACCCTCCATTTCTTTGACACCTAAAGTTGCGACGCACACAAGGCTGGAGCGGCAGCGTAAGAACCCCGCCCTCCCGCGGCCGCGATTTTTGAGCCCATGGCGGCTGCCCCATGTTCGTCACCTGAACCCCGCCTGCCGGCAGCGTATCTGCGGTACCAGCGGATCATCAAGAGATGGGAATCAATTCCTGTGCCGAGCGTCCTCACCAGGAGAAAGCCGACACTTCGGGTATATAGGGTTAAACGAGAGGTGGTGCTCTTAGACCGTGTGCTTCGGGGCCGCCCACAAGATCTTTTAGAGGGAGTTCGAAGGGAGTCAAAATAATACGAGCGATTGGCCGGATCCTAACAACAGGAAAGGAGCGTCGAGCTTCATCCACTCGGACCGGGGAGAGCTCAATGCTACGAACCTCCGTCATTCGACTGCTTTTGGAGGTGTGCCAGGGAGAAGTGTTGTGCCTGGGGCTCAGGACGCGCCCCTCAGTGGAAAGAACGCCGACGGTAAAGACCAAAAGCGCAATCGCGGCCAGCGCGGCGCTGCCCATGGCAGTTGCAATAGACCGACACCGATGGCCCGCACCTTGAGCACTTCTCATCATGCTGTTTGCACCAATTGGCAATGGTCCCGAGACTTCACCTGGGGTCATAGTACACCAGACACCTGGGGTGTGCAACAGCGACTGCAAAGAAGCTCCTAAAACTAACCGTGGGCGACCTTTTTACCCTTGGGTGAGAGGTCGGGTTGTTCAAAAAGGTTGCTTGGAAAAGTTCGCCTCGTCGTGAATTTTACAATTGCGCGGACAATGCTGCTCACCAGTCCTTTTTAAAGCGATTTCCAAGACAGATCCCCTCAGCAAAGCCGGGGGGGCTCTTCCGACGAATCAGGCGCCCGTCGCGCGACCATGGTAGCTAAGATTCAACCGGTCGTCCCGGTGTGCCATCGCTTCGCAACTTTTGGGGTTAAAATGGGTTTCTATAATACGAGGGTTCCCGGAAATGGACTCAACGCTTAGCCCCGATCTTGCCACCTGGCACTTTCTTAGTCGAACCACTTTCGGCCCACGGCCCCAGGACGTGGAAGAAGCCAGGCAAGCGGGCATCGACCAATATCTGGAAGTGCAACTCCACCCCGATAAGATCGATGATTCCGAGGTGGACAAGCGAATTGCAACTCTTCCCACTCTCACCATGAATCCCGCCGAGTTGATGGAGGATTTCCCCGCCCCCAAGCAGAGCCAGAAGCAGGGAAAGAACCAGCAACCCCCCAAGAAGCGCCCCACGCCTCCGCCGGCCATGACTCCCGATATGGAAGGCGCGGGAAAATTGATGCCGCCGGAGACGAGACAGATCATGGAAGGCGACGGTCCCCGCCAGGTGATCATGGAACTCGGCCGCGAGCAGTTCTGGCGCGCCGCGTATAGCAAGCGGCAGCTTCAGGAGGTCATGGTTCACTTCTGGATGAACCACTTCAATATCTACGCGGAAAAGGGCGTGGACAAGTGGCTGCTGACTTCCTTTGAGCAGGATACGATTCGCCCCAACGCTTTGGGCAATTTCTCGCAATTGCTCTCTGCCACTGCGCAAAGCCCCGCCATGCTCTTCTACCTCGACAATTGGCTGAGCGTCGGGCCGAATGCCGATAGCAATGCAGGTTTTGCAATGCGGCGCACTCCGTTCGGATTCGCCCCCGCCCCCGTGGCCGCGAAACCCAACGCGGAGCGCCGCGGGCTGAACGAAAATTACGGGCGCGAGCTGATGGAACTGCACACGCTCGGCGTAGACGGCGGGTACACGCAGCATGACGTTCGCGAGGTGGCGCGCTGCTTCACGGGTTGGACCATCGATCATCCTCAGCAGGGCGGTGGTTTCGTCTTCCGGCCGCGCATGCACGACTTTGGCGAGAAAGTGGTGCTGGGCCACCGGATCGGCGGCCAGGGGGGCGGCATCAACGACGGCATCGAGGTGCTTCAGATTCTCGCTGCGCACCCCTCCACCGCGCATTTCATTTCCCTGAAGCTTTGCCGCTACTTCATATCTGAAGATCCTCCGGCCTCGGTAGTTAACCGCACGGCGCGCACTTTCACGGAATCTCAGGGCGATATTCCCTCAATCCTCAAGACGATTTTGACTTCGCACGAATTCAATTCCTCCACTGTCTTTCGGGCGAAGGTGAAATCGCCGTTTGAGCTGGTCGCCAGCTCGTTTCGGGCCCTCGATGCGGATTCCGACGCAGGAGCGCCGCTGATGGGAATGATCATGCGGATGGGGCAGCCGCTCTTCCAGTATCAAGCCCCCACGGGCTATCCCGACCGCGCCAGTAGTTGGATCAATTCCGGAACATTGCTGGGGAGAATGAATTTTTCCATGGCCCTCGCCGCCAATCGCATTCGGGGAACGCAGCTTGACCTGCAAGCATTGACGCCTTCGGATGATCAACAGGCCATTTGGGACAATCTTGCTCAGCGCACGCTATGCGGTGAGGTTTCCGCAGACACCAAGGCGGCGGTAATGAAGAGTTTGGAAGAAGTCGGGAACGCCGGCGGAGACAGGCCCGGAGCATTCCCGAAGACCTCGCTGGTGGCAGCCCTGCTTCTGGGTTCGCCGGAATTCCAGCGACGGTAGGTCGAACGCGTCGGGCTTGACGTGTCAGGTGTCAGACAAAAATCCTGATTGGTAGTGGCTGGGTTTTGCTGGCGACTGAATCCTGACGCCCGTTATTAGGAAGTGAGGCAAGCATGAGCATTTCGCGGCGCTATTTCTTGAAGACCTCCGGCCTCAGTCTTTTTGGCGCCGGACTCGTGCCCAGCTTCCTTCGGCGGGCGGCCTACGCCCTCGAAACTCCGGGGCGGCGCAAAATCCTGGTGGCGATTTTTCAGCGCGGAGCGGCAGATGGGTTGAACATCGTTATTCCCTTCGGCGAAAAAGAGTATCACTCCATGCGCCCCACCATCGCCATTCCCGAGCCCTCAAAAAGAAGCGAGAGCGGCCCGAGCGCCATCGATCTGGACGGATTCTTCGGCCTGCATCCCAGTCTCTCTTCGCTCAAGCCCTTGTTTGACACACGCCAGTTGGCCATCATCCACGCCTCAGGCTCGCCGGACAGCACGCGCTCCCACTTCGATGCGCAGGATTACATGGAATCGGCGACGCCGGGTGTCAAATCCACACCCGACGGCTGGCTGAATCGCTTCCTCCAAGGCGCGCCGGAGCCTGACGCTTCGCCTTTCCGCGCCGTGGCCTTTGCTTCATCAACTCCCCGCACCATGATGGGCGCAGCGTCGTGCCTGTGCACTCAGGATTTGCAGGGCTTCCATCTGGCCGGCAATGCCAATCCCCAGGCGCGCGGAGTTCAACTGGTCGCCAATGCGTTTGAAGAAATGTACGCGACCGCCACCGACCGCTTGCTCTCCAGCACCGCGCACGAAACGTTTGAAGCCATCTCCACGCTGCAACGAATTCAGATTGGCCAATACCAGCCCGCCAATGGCGCGGAATATCCCAAGGGTCCGCTCGGCAAGAGCTTGCAGCAGGTGGCGCAGCTTATTAAATCCGATGCCGGGCTGCAGGTTGCCTTCGCGGAAGTCGGCGGATGGGACAATCACGTGAACGAAGGCGGAGTGACGGGGCAACTGGCTAATCGCCTGAAGGAATTTGGCGATGCGCTTGCCGCGTTTCACAAGGATATGGGCGAGCAGATGGCAGACATCACCGTGCTCACCATGTCGGAATTCGGCCGCACCGCACGCGAGAACGGCAATCGCGGCACCGACCACGGCCACGCCAACGCCATGTTCGTACTCGGCGGACCCGTGAAAGGCGGAAAAGTCTACGGCGATTGGCCCGGCCTGAAGGATCATCAACTCCACGAAGGTCGCGACCTAGCCCTGACCACCGATTTCCGCGATGTCTTCGCCGAAGTCGCCGTCTGCCACCTGGGAGTGCAAGATCCCACCGGAATTTTCCCCGGCTACACGGTTTCACCCAAGCGCTTCCGCGGATTCCTGGCCTGATTGTGCATAAACAACGCAGGAGTGCATGGCCATGCGCCCTTACCCGTTTCAACCCTCGCCCGGTTCGGGAGGGCAAAAAGGGGTTAATGAACGTTTTATACCCATCCCTCGCACAAGCAGGCCTCTTCGACCGTTGATAACAGGTCAAAATTCAATTTCTTCACATGCTCCCGGTAACAGTTTTTGGGCTTTCTTAGGCTCTCCCCAGTTTTCGCCCGTTTTCGAAGGGCCTTGACTAAAGTGGATAGTACGTTCATAGTGACTGCCCAACAACGAAAACCAGAGAAGGAGGAATGGTGAATATTGTCATTCAGGGTTGTACGGTTACGAACTGGAGCAAGGAACCACTGTTGACCTTGAGCCACAACCAGCAAGCCAAGCTGGGGCAGGCTATTCAATGCTCCCGCCAGATGACTTCTGACGCGCTCCAACGCATGAAGAATTATCGCCACCGGCTGCTCGTCAAGTCCATCGATCCGCAAATGGCCAAGGATTTCTTTCAGTCGGGGGCGGACGTCAAGGAGGCGTTGGAAAAGTACTTCGGCATCACGACGGCGTCACCCGGCTTCGGTACGGATTTCGACACCATCATCGGAAAGATTGAGCTGACCGACGCGGGGCTGCAACAGCCCTTCGATATTGTGGTAGGACATATTCACGATTGGGATGATGTGAAGGAAGGCGTGAGCGACTTCTTCAGCGAATTCAAAAAATTCAGGCTCAGATCGGCCTTTAGCGCCCTGGGATCGATTCGCACGGGGACGCGCGGGTGGGTAAGTCCGGGCCATGCGCTCAAGCGAATTCACTTGAACGTGGACATTATTAACAGCGACCCGCGCGGCAAAATCGCCCGCACCATCGTCCACGAAGGAACCCATAAGTGGGCCAACACCGATGACGTCGCCTACAAGTGGGAGAATCTTCCGCACAACGCGGGCGGCTACGCCAATTTAACCAATAACGCCGATTCTTACGCGTGGACCTGCCGGCGCATCTGGAAACGCGTGCGGCACATGCCTGCGGGAAGTTAGGATTACTTTCCCTCCGAGCCTTGATTCCACCGGAATAATCTGAAAAGGGAGAAACGGTGGAGGGGGAAACCGGAAACGGTGTGGAAACGTGGAAACGCAGACACAAACAACGTGTCTGCGCCAGCCTGCGTAAATTCTTACCTACCGGGTATATTTCCTACATGACCCTGCCCGATTGGCCGATGGGGTGTCAGTGGCCCGGGCCAGATCAATCCGGCGGTTTTTGAAGCTCCAACCAGCATCCCTGCCTTCCGAGAAAATCTCAACGAAAACGCCAAATTCGAGAAATAAACCCTGTCTTTCCAACACCACCATGGCTGGGATTGACCGTCAGGATTTTTGGACCAGGTTTGTGAGTCCCATGCTGAGAGGGCTTTGTGCAATCTTGGATGCGGCGGGGCGTCTTCGCTAAGGCGTTCGGTACGTCAATTGCGATGCAACTCGCCGTGAAGAACGATAGCCTCTCACTCACACACACGAGTATCCGCAAATTGAAGTCCCAAATCTCAGTGGGTTGCGAGGACGGGTGAGCGGCGCATTTCGCCATACACTCGCCGCACCACCCTCGGAGTCACACCAGCAAGCCCCTCACAAATTTTGACGAACGGCGTGCTGATTACCTGCGCACAGGGCGGGCGCCGACCTGATTGTGTGGCCGGGCGACGGAGATTGTATTCGGGGAAAGCCAATGCACGTTTCTGCAAGTTGCGGGCAAAGGTGAGTGCCACTGTCCGCCCGGAAATGTTGATCGCACGGTGGAGGAAAGATATTCCCTGCATTTTTCGCTTTAAGGATGAATGCCGAAGCACGTGGGCTGTGCCTCAGGTGAAAGCTCTCTGGTTTGCCGTTTTATTCACCATACTCATAGGCACGGCATGTGATCGACCCGCGGCGCAGAGCAGCCAACCCTCGTCTCCCTCGGCTACCTCGGCTGCTGTCTCGCCTTCCACTATGGCGTTTGGAAATCAACCTGCCCGAACTCCCAGCTCAGCGCAGCTTGTGACGCTCAGCAATTCCGGCGGCACGGCCTTGACGATTGCGAATATCGGATTCACGGGAACCAACGCCGGCGACTTTTCCGACTCCACCACCTGCGGAGCAACGTTGCCGGCGGGCCAATCCTGTGGAATTGCCATCCAGTTTACGCCAGGCGCTTCCGGTACGCGCGCTGCGTCGCTCAGCATCTCCGATAACGCCGGTAATAGCCCCCAGACGATTGCGCTTTCCGGTACTGGAACGCACGACGTCATCCTGAGCTGGGCGGCAAGCCCCACCTACGGGGTCGTAGGGTACAATGTTTTTCGTGGGACGACTTCCGGGGGTGAAAGCCCAACACCGCTGAATTCTTCCCCCGTTTCAGGACTTACCTATATCGACTCGAATGTGCAAGCGGGCGAGACATACTATTATTTCGTGACCGCAGTCACAGGAACATCCCAGAGCCCCTCAACGGGCGAAGCCTCAGTAACAGTTCCTTCGCCGTAAGCCTTGAAATACCTGACTTAACTGCCAGGAAGAAGCGCGGACACAAACAAGCCAGCCGGCGCTTGGAGCGCGGTAGCAGCAGCTAACGAGCTTCAACTCGCGCGATATCCCGGCGGATGAATACGGCGGCAGCGGTGGAAAGCAGAATTCCCGAAGCCACGTAGACAGCGGACGAAAGTGAAATCGCCCGGCTCGAGCCGATTCGCTCCGCGGCGAAGCCAATGATCACCGGGGCCGCTCCTCCTCCCAGCCAGCCCATCATGTTGATGAATCCGGCCGCAGTGCCGCGCACCTGGGGGGGAATGACGTCAAAAACCGAAGCGAAAATGTTGGCATCGTAAAGACCCTTGAAAAGTCCCCAGGCCGCGAGCGTCATGACAACGGCGGCCATGGAACTCGCCCGTCCGCAAATGAAAACAAACGGAGCACCAATGAATACTCCCAGGGCTTGAACCATCACCCTGCCCGCGAACCACCGGCGGCGGAAGACGTCGGCCAGCAGCCCGCCCAGCGGCGAGCCTACCATGCTGGTAACCTGCGCGTACAGAGTGGCGGAAAGCCCCGCCATGGCCACGCTCATGTGGAATTTTTCGTAAAGGAAGCTCGGCATCCACACCAGCAGCACCAGACCCACAAAGTTCGCGCACATGAAGGCCAGCATCAAGAGCAGCGCGGTGGGAGTGCCTAAAACCAGCTTGATCGATTCGAGCGCCGGCGCCCCCGCGCGCGGATTTTGGAGTGGATGGGGATTCCCATCTTCCACATCCGCCGCACCGCGCTGCGGCTCTTGCAGAAAACCCATCAGCGCCAGGCCCAAAACGATTCCCATCGCTCCGAAAATGATGAACGACCAGCGCCATCCGAAGCGCTCGCCAATCAGTCCGCCCAGAAACCCGCCGCCGATGGTTCCCACATAAACCGCGGTCTGGTGAATGCCCATCGCCCGCGAGCGCGTCGAGCGGCCGTGGTAGTCGCTGATCAGCGACATGGCCGAAGGGAAATAGACGGTGACCACCAAACCCAGCGCCGCCATGAAGAACAGCAATTGATGGAATGAATGCGAGATGACCGCGGCCGCAGTAACGCCGCTCCAGAGCAGCAGCGCGCCGAGAATTGCTGTCTTGCGGCGGATGCGGTCCACGACGAAGCCCGCGAACGGAGCGCCCAGACCATAAATCCAGGCCGCAACCGAGCCCAGCAAACCCAACTGCACCGGCGTGAGGAAAAATTCCCTCTTCAGAAGGGGAAAAAGCGCTGCGACGCCCAGGCGATCCGCATAGTCAAAGAAGCACACGCACCAGAGCATGGCGATGACGAGCCATTTGTAGTTATTTCTGTTCATGGAGAGTTAGGGGATCCGGGTTACGGGACACGGGAGATGGGATACGGGAAAAATAGCGCAAGACGTGAGAGATTGTTCTGATTTTGCCGAGGACCGCCCTACCCTTTTTATTTTTCATCATTACCCAAGGACAATCGGATGTCTTGCGCGCAGCGCCATACCCCGTAACCCGTATCCTGTGTCCCGTTTACCTCAATAAAGCAGTCCCTTCTGCAAAGCTTCCGCCGCTCTTCCCAGCGGCTCAAGCAGATCGCGGGCGCCCTTCGCCATCAAGCCAAGCTCGGTGGCAGTTTGGAACCATTGGAATCCCTGCTCCGCGTACTTCTTGAGCTGCTCGGCGTTCTTGACGGGAAGCCCCACACATTTTTTATTGGCCTTGCCGGCCGCGAGAATTCTCTTCAAAGCATCCTGCACGCGTGGGTGACTGGAATCGCCGCGCAGGCCCATGGAAAAGGAAAGATCGCTGGTTCCCACGAAGATCACATCCACGCCGGGTGTGGCGGCAATCGCGTCAATCTTTTCAACCGCCTGCTCCTGTTCCACAATCACGATCACCAGGACGTTGTTATCCGCAAACGTGTGGTAACCCTCGGCCGCCGGCCAGCGGAAAGCGGCAAGACCGGGGCCGGAGCCGCGCCGCCCGTGCGGAGGATACTTGCACGCTGCCACCGCCTGCCACGCCAGTTCCGGAGTGCTGCAGAACGGGAAGATGACGCCCAGCGCTCCTTCGTCCAGCACCCGCTTCGCCGTCCAGAGTTCGTTCACAGGAACGCGCACAATCGGCACCGCCTTCATGCCACGCGTCGCCAGGATCATGTTGCGCAAAGTTTCGAGCGTAATGGGGCTGTGCTCCATCTCGATCCACAAGAAATCGAACCCCAAAGTGGCCACCTGCGCTGCGGTCTCAACACTCGGCACGGTAACCGTGGTTCCGATTACATACTTCCCCTCCCGCAGCATCACCTTCAGGGGATTTTCATAGTTTGCGGGTAAGCCGAGATTTTCTGCGGACATATCAATTCTCCTTTTTAATAGCTGGTGTCGTATTTCATGATCAAAATGGTGGATGCCAAAACGATTCCCGAGCCTACCATGGCCAGCAGGCTGAGGCGCTCGCCCAGAATCACCGCGGCCAACAGGACTCCGAAAATAGGAACGAGGTAGAGCGAGACCGACGCCACGGTGACATCCAGGTGTTCGAGCGCCGCGAAGAAAAAGAGCATGGAGGCGCCGTACATGAAAATTGCCAGGAAGGCAAACGCCGCCCAGGATTTCCAGTCGAGCGTGCGGAAGACGCTCCAGTGGAAGGGCTCAGCCCAAATGAGCAGCGGAATGCTGGCCACCGAGGCCGTGATGTAACTGAAAATCAGGATTTCGATTTCCTGAAAGCGTTTCATCAGCCCCTTGCAGTAAGTGTTGTAATAGGACGAACCAAAGCAGCCCACCAGAATCAAGCCATTGCCCGCAAGATATTTCATTTCGAGGAAGGAAACGTGGCGAAGATCCTCCACCGACATCAGCAGCACTCCAACGAGCCCGATGGCGAGGGAAACGACGCGAAGCAGAGAAAGTTTCTCATGCAGCATGAATGAAGCGAGCACGGCGGTGATGACCGGAATCATCAAGTTCAGTACCGCGCCGTTTGAGGCAAGCGAACGCGAAATGCCCCAGGTCATCCCAAGCTGCGCGAGGACTTGCCCCAGCACGCCCGCCAGCGTAAACCTCCCCCAGTCGGACCAGGTGGGCCGCACGGCTCCGGGATTGGCACGGCGCTTGCGAATCAGGAGCGGAACCAGCAGAACGGTGGTGACATAAAACGGAAGGAAGGTGATGGCAATCGGCCCCATGTCGCGGTCGAGAAATTTCACCGCCGTCCCCTGCGCCGACCAGATGAGTGACGCGGCGGCCAGCAAAGTGAAATACCAGAGCATCTTTCCCTTGCTGGCGGCGGGTGTGAGTTGAGTGGTGGTGGACATTTTTAATGTGGTGGTTCGCAGCCCTGCGTCAGTTCTCAGAAATAGAATCCCGGACGGCCCCAGTCTCGCCGGTTGCTCCGAGCAAAGTTCCTTAGTGTACAGTTCCACGCGGGATTTGCCAAATGCCATGGGTGCTTTGTAGCGTCTCAGCTTGAAATTCTGTTCGACGCGACGCTCGTAGAACGCCGCTACAGCCAACTGCGGCCGGCATCTTGCAGAGGTCAATCGGAGAGGCTACCGCGTGCTTCAGTTCCTCTCCTGGTTTTGATACCCTATCGCCGGTTGCAGAATCCTCAGCAAGACTTACGGAAGGGACATTTGATAAAGAAGGCTGTACTCATTCTCGCCGCAGCAAGTCTCTGCTCCGCCTGTATCGCCGCCGGCAACTCCGATGTAACCCGCTGGGAGAACGAGGCCAAGAGGGTGACCATCATCCGGGATAATTGGGGAATCGCGCACGTCTACGGCAATACCGACGCCGATGCAGTTTTCGGCATGGAGTACGCGCAGGCGGAGGACGATTTCAATCGCGTTGAAACCAATTACATCAACGCCCTCGGCCGGCTGGCGGAGGCCGAAGGCGAGTCCAGGATTTACCAGGACCTGCGCATGAAGCTGTTCATCGACCCCGAGGCGCTGAAGGATGAATACGCGCAAAGCCCGGATTGGCTGGTGGCGCTCATGAACGCCTTTGCCGACGGATTGAACTACTACCTCTACAAGCATCCGGAGGTGAAACCGCGGGTGATCACGCATTTTGAACCCTGGATGGCGCTGAGCTTCACGGAAGGAAGCATCGGAGGCGACATCGAGCACGTAAATCTCAATCAGCTCGCGGCATTCTACGGCCATGAACCGAGGGCTCAGGTGGAGCCGCCGAGTCCGGAGGAGATGCGCGAAGCGTCCGGCTCAAACGGCATTGCCCTCGCCCCGCCGATTACCAGATGGCACCACGCCCTGATGCTCATCAACCCTCACACGTCTTTTTATTTCCGCTCGGAGCTCCAGATGGCCAGCAACGAAGGGCTGGACGCTTATGGGGCCGTGACGTGGGGGCAATTCTTCATCTATCAGGGATTCAACCCGCACTGCGGTTGGATGCACACTACGAGCGGTGTGAACGACATCAGTTATTACCTGGAGACGGTCGAGAAAAGAGGCGATCACTACTTCTACGTCTATGGGGACAAGGAACTTCCCGTCATCGAGGAAGAAATCAGCATTCCTTACAAAGCCGCCCGGGGGATGGCGGAGAAGAAATTCCTTGTTTATCGCACGCAGCACGGCCCCGTCATCGGTGAACAAAACGGAAAATGGCTGACGGTGAGAATGATGCAGGAGCACATCAAAGCACTCGAGCAGTCTTATGGGCGCACCAAGGCGACGGACTACCATTCGTTCCGCCAGACCATGGAGCTGCACACGAACTCTTCCAACAATACGATTTACGCCGATTCGGACGGCGAAATCGCCTATTTTCACGCCAATTTTATCCCCCGTCGCGACCCGCAATTTGACTGGACCCGGCCGGTGGATGGCAGCAATCCGGCGACCGACTGGGGTCCGCTCCTGACCGTGGAGGAATCGCCCCACTTGCAGGATCCCAAGAGCGGATGGATCTACAACTCGAATGACGCGCCATGGTCTGCGGCAGGGCCGGGTAGCTTGAACAAGGAGGATTTTCCGAGCTATGTGGAGACGGGCGGAGAATCGGCGCGAGGACTGCATGTACTCCGCCTCCTGAGCGGCAAGAAGGGCTTCACGCTCGATTCGCTGATCAGCGCGGCCTTCGACAGTTACCTGCCGTGGTTCGAGCGCGCCATGCCCGCCCTCATCAAGGCCTGGGACGAGGCGCCCGAAACGAATCCCCTGAAAGCCAGGTCGGCGGACCAAATCGCGCTGCTGCGCGCGTGGGATTATCGCTGGGGTGTGGACTCCGTGCCCACCTCGCTCGCAGTGTTTTGGGGCGAAGACATCAGCCGGCGCGTGCGCGGCGAGGCGCGGCGCGCCGATGTGCCCATTTACGACTATGTGGGCAGCAAGGTGCCTGCTGACGTGCTTCTGCAATCGCTGGCAGCGGCGTCGGACCGGCTCACATCCGAGTTCGGCACGTGGAAAACTCCCTGGGGAGAAATCAACCGCTTCCAGCGCCTATCGGATGACATCGTTCCCCACTTTGACGACTCAAAGCCCAGCATTCCCGTAGGTTTTACGTATTCGAATTGGGGCTCGCTCGCGTCTTTTTCGGCGCACGCTTACCCCGGAACGAAGAAGTGGTACGGCAACAGCGGCAACAGCTTCGTCGCCGTGGTGGAATTTGGATCAACCGTGCGCGCCCGGGCGATTACGGCGGGCGGGGAGAGCGGGAACCCTGCTTCACCGCATTTCGATGATGAGGCCCTGCGCTACACCACCGGCAAGTTGCGCAATGTATACTTCTATCGCTCGCAACTCCGCGGGCACACGGAGCGGACGTACCACCCGGGAGAGTAAGGCGGGAGGAAATTCTATGGACTCCACGACTTCAGGAAAGACTCCGAAGGTTCTGGCAATTGACGTGGGCGGAACTCACGTCAAAGTGCTGGCCACGGGCCAGAGCGAAAAGCGCGAGATGGTCTCCGGCCCTGCGATGACGCCAGCCAAGATGGTCCGCGACGTGAAGGCGATGACCAAGGACTGGAAGTACGACGTGATTTCCATCGGTTATCCCGGGCCGGTGGTTCATGGCCGGCCCTTGCGCGAACCGTTCAATCTCGGCCGCGGCTGGGTAGGTTTTGATTTCACCAAAGCCTTCGGCTGCCCGGTCAGGATGATCAACGACGCGGCCATGCAGGCGCTGGGAAGCTATGAGGGCGGCCGCATGCTTTTTCTCGGTCTCGGCACCGGACTTGGTTCCGCGCTGATTATCGACGGAGAACTCGAGCCGATGGAGCTTGCGCATCTACCCTACAAAAAGAAGACCTACGAGGATTATTTGGGAATCCGCGGGATCGAGCGCCTGGGCAAAAAGAAATGGCGGCGTTATGTCGCGGAGATTACGGAAGAATTGAAAGCTGCGCTGGGCGCGGAATATGTGGTGTTAGGCGGGGGGAATTCCAAAAAGCTGAAGGGTCTGCCTCCAGACGCGCGGCTCGGGGACAATGAAAATGCGTTCAAGGGTGGATTTCGGTTGTGGAAGAGAGATTTGTAGCGCGGGTGTCCCCACCCGCGAAGTGGATTGAGGGTCGCGGGAGAAATAAGATGGATGAGTAGACAATTTAGAAAGCGCGGGTGGGAACACCCGCGCTACAGGGGGCGATCAGAACATCGTATGCGTTGCCCTTCAAACGCGTTTGGATTTATCATGGGCGGAAGACTATGGGACTTACTCACGTAACTGTTACTTTGAAGGCTTTGGGAAGTACCTCAGGCAATTATGAAGCCGACTTCTTGGTCGACACCGGAGCAACGAATTGTCTGGCCCCGGCTGGTATGCTTCGGCAGATTCAAGTGCAGCCTGTGGGAACAATGGTATATGAACTGGCGGACGGGTCGAAGCAAGAATACCCATTTGGTTTGGTCGAAATCCGATTTATGGGAGAAATAACCGCGGGTCGGGTAATTTTCGGCCCAGAGAATGTAGAACCTATCCTGGGAGTTACGGCTCTTGAATCGGTTGGAATCACCATCGACCCCGCCAATCGCACTCTGAAGCGGCTTCCTGCAATTCCGCTGAAGTGAATTTCTTACCGTTCAAGTACGCCAAATCGATCTGCCCCCATCGAACTGCCCTGCATGACGAAGGGCTCAATATTTCGGGCTTTGGCGTAGGCTTTGACGACTTTGCGAAAGGCCGCGTCGGCGCCCTTCCTACCGAGAATGGCCACCGTTCCGCCCGCGCCGCCGCCGGTAACCTTGGCGCCGTACAATCCCTCGCCGGCGCCTTGCTCGCGCACCAAATCCACCAGCAGGTCCGTTGCCTCGTTCCCCAGCCCGCATTCAGTGTAGGAATAGTGCGACTGATACATCAAGTCGCCCATCAGGCGGAAGGCCAATTCGGAAGCCTGCTCCACCCCGCCCCGCGCCAGCTCCACAAACAATTGGATGCGCTGGTTTTCCTCGATCGAGTAGCGCGTGCAATTGCGGACGCGATACTGAATCTCGGGCCGGACTTTGGTGAAGGGGTCGGGGTGAAACTGCTTATGGGCGAGGAACTCGCTGCCCGCCATTCTTTCAGGCAGGCGCAATTCGTATTTCGAGCGGAAAACCGAAGGCGCGACCTCCGAGAGATATCCCCGCCAGCACGGATCGGTAAATCGCGGAATGCGGCTGTGCTTGTCGCGAGTAACCGGCAATTTCTCCCAGTCGCACATGAGCTTGTAACCCATGAAGGCGGCGGCGCGCGCAGCTTCGTATTCTTCTCCCGTCACCGCGTGGCTGACTCCGGAATCCACGGCCCAGCACTGGAGCGGCTTGGGCAATCGCACCAGCGGAAAGGGCTGGCAGGGTTGGCAAAGCAGCGGCAGGACGCTGCCCTCATCGCCCAGCGTGGTGGCGGCCTGGTCCATGATTCCGCAGGCGGATTCCGCGATGACGTTTTCCACCCACTGGCAGGCCTCCGCCAGTTCGATTCCGCGCAGGTCGATTCCGTATGCACGCGCAGCGGGCTTCATCACGGCAATTTCCACGGAAGCGGACGAGCTAACACCCTTATTCAGCGGGACCTCGGACTGAATGAAGACGTTCGCCCCCTTCTTCACCAACTTCGGATAGCGCTGCGCGAGCAGGAAGAAATTTCCCAGCGTATAGGCCGTCCAGCGCACGGCGGGGCTGGCGTTAACCAGGCTGCGGACGGCAGCCTCGTCGGCCATGGCGTCCAGGTCAAATTCCACCTGCTCCTGCCAGCCGCGCTCGGCCATCTGAGGATTGAGGAAAACCACGCGCCGGTCATCGCGCAATTGCACGGCGCCCCAGGTGGCCTCGCGGATGGTGGCTTCGAACACCAGCCCGCCCGTGTAATCTACGTTTCCGCCCATCAAGTCCAGGCGGCCGGGGCATCTGCCGATGTAGACCGGAAACCCGGAGGCAAAGAACTTGCCTTTGCCCCGATGGCCGGCAACCTGCTTCTCAAATGGTGTCATGCCAGCTCCCGAATGCTGGCCGTGAGGTAAGCAATGGACTCTTCGGTCATGCGCGGGTGGATGGGCAGGCTCACGTACTTTTGGAAGAGTTTTTCAGCCACCGGGCACTCACCTTCTGCGTGGCCAAGCCGCCGGTAGGCTGTGGTGAGATGAATGGGCATGTAGTGCGACCACACCTTGATGCGCTTCGACGTATAGATCTCCCACATGAAATCTTCCTTGCTCAGCCGGAACTCCGGCTCCACAAGGATGCAGTAAATGTGAAAGACGTGCTTCACGTCCGGCAAAACGTAAGGCATCGTGAGGCCGCGAATTCCGCGCAGCCTCTGGCAATAGAGATTGGCGATTTCAATACGCCGGGCGTTAAAGCCCTCCAGTTTGTTGAGCTGGACCAGGCCCACCGCCGCCTGCACATCGGTCATGCGGAAGTTGAAACCCACATCGTCAAAATCCAGGTACCAATAGCGCTTCCCCATGGGCATTTGGGATTCGTCAATCGCCAGGTATTTTCCCTTGGGGTCGTATGTGCGGCAGCAGAGCGACCGGAAGGAGAGCATGCGCTCAAAGAGGTCGCGGCGGCGAGTGGTGAGCATCCCTCCTTCGCCCAGCGTCACCATGTTTTTCTGCTGATGGAAGCTGAAGACGCCGATGTCGGCGAGACTGCCCGCGCGGCGGCCTTTATATTCCGCCCCTGCGGCGTGAGCGCAGTCCTCGACAACTAGAATGTTTCGCCGGCGGGCTAGCTCCATAATGGGGTCCATGTCGCAGCACTGGCCATAGAGATGAACAAGCAGAATGGCCTTGGTGCGCTCGGTAATTTTTTGCGCGATGGAGTCAGCCGTCAGATTGAGGGTCCTTGGGTCAACATCCGCGAAGACGACGCTCGCGCCCTGGGCCGTGGCGGCGTTGGCTGTGGAAATCCAACTGATGGGCGTGGTGATGACCTCGTCGCCCGGGCCGACTTTCGCGGCAATCATGGCAAGCTGAAGGCCCGCGGTTGCAGAGGTGACGGCAAGTCCGTGAGGAACGCCGCAGTAGGAAGCAAAAGCTTCTTCGAATTTCTTTACCCTGGCTCCGCAGGAGGGCGCGCCAGCCGCCAGCACCTCGCGCAGGGCGGCTTCCTCTTCGGGCCCATACTGGGCGCCGTGCCCGTATTCGAGCTCATAGATTGGCTTGGGAAGATCCATTCACCGCCCTTTCAATCACTTCATTGCAACTGGGAACCGGAGTCCGGCACTCCGCCCGCACCCTTTCGGTCAAAAGAAAATGGTCGTGGCCGCGCGGCGCACGCCCCGGTAGGGGAGAAGTTTGCGGCTG
>JASHTZ010000006.1 GCA_030040295.1 Terriglobia bacterium
ATGGTGCGGGCGACTTCTGCGTTCACCCGTTCTCGCTCCAGGGCGGCCTTCCGCTGCGCGTCTTCGCCGACGTAGCGGCGATGAAGGATCCGAACGGCATTCGATGTCTTCCGAGGGTTATTCATGGTCAGCCTCCTCATAAGTATGTTTGGCTGGGTCTTTCTCAAATAGCTGGTGGTGGCGAATCGCCAAATCAATCTCGCGGTCGGGAACCCTCTTCTCCTTGGTCAATCCGTGGGAGATCACCGCGGTCTGCCGATGAAAGAAATAAAGCATCCGATAATTCCCTGACTGAAAACCAACCCGCAGCTCGTAAATCCCGTCACGGAGAAAGTCGGCTTCGGGGCGGCGTAATTCGTACCCCATTTCCGCCAGGCGCTCGATTCGAACAATGCACTTGTCCTGCACTTTTTGCGGCAGCCGGTCCAACCAAACCAGTAGTGGGCATGTTCCGTCTTCCTCCGCAAAAAAGACCACTGTGGTGACTGGCATTCAGTTCCCTTCACGTCCACGAATTAGTCTATCGTAATATTGCGATAATGCCAACAGTGGATTATTGGCCGTCGACCGTCGCGACGGCGGCCGGGGCGCACCAGAAGTATGTGACGCTGTGCGCTTTGGAGTGCGGCCGCGAAGCTGCCGCCTTATACGTTTTATCCAAGGTTACGCCCACCGGCCTCGTGCCGCATCTTCGTAAATTCCACACTCTCGTAAACTCCCAAAGCGACAGCTTCTCGGTCGCACTCCGAAGGCGGCTCGTGCCGCCTAAAATTCCGGAACAATCACATCGAGCGTGGTGTCGAATAGAGCGGAAGGAAAGGGCAATCGGTCGCAGGAGCGCTCCTCGGCTGTCGCTGGAAAGCTACAGGTCTTAGGAAACAGGATACTCACTGTCGCCTGTCACCTATTTCTTGACGGAGGTGCAGCCATGTTTGAGGAGACGCTCCTGGAATCTTCGCCCCGGCGTATTGCAGTTCTCCGCCGGACCCACTACCTGATTTCATTTCTGGCGGGCGCGCTGGTCTTCGTGCTCGGCATTTACCTTTTGCCCATGGTCTTGGCCCCCGCGGGCGGGAGGGCGCTGTTCATCGCAGCAGGATTGATGGCGAGCGCCGCGGCTCTTTACGCCTTAATGTTGGCTTACATTTGGGCCGATGCGCAGCAGTACCATCTGCGCGCGGGCGCATGGTTTGCGGCCGCGCTGCTGCTGAACCTGCCGGCGTTTCTGATTTACCTGGTCCGCTCCGCGCGGAAGACCGGCGACTGGAAGCGCGCCGCCATCCCGCTGGCATACGTCGCCGAGGCTATGGTAGTCGGCGTGCTGGTTCTTGTCCCCTTGATCTACACACAGGCCCTGCCTAAGGAGTGGTTGAAGTCGGAAATTCAAATTCCCCCGCCGCCATCGGGTCCGCCCGCGCGGCAATCTCCGAGCCGTTCTGAGGCACCGCGCAAACATCCAGCGGTGAATCCGTTCGTCGCGTCACCGAGCATTCCGCGGACCGTCGCCATGAATGTGGAACAGCCTGAACCGCTGCCGATCGATTCCGGGCCAGTGGGACCTTACGTGCCTGGAGCGATCGGTGGACCAGGGTCTGGTAACGGCTACTTTCCAGGTGGTGCGCCTTGGGAAACGTCAACCCCGCCGCCGCCCGCGGTTCATCTTGCCGCAAAGAATCAGCTTTATCGTGTGGGCGGAGACGTGATCGCCGCGCGGGCAATCTATCAACCTCGGCCGGAATATCCCGCATTGGCGAGAATGGCGCGAATTCAAGGAACGGTGGTCCTGCAGGCCATCATCGGGCAGGATGGAACGATCCGAAATCTGAAAGTCCTGAGCGGCCCACCGCTGCTCATCCAAGCGGCACTGGAAGCCGTTAAGACCTGGCGTTACCAGCCGACCCTGCTCAATTCCGAGCCGGTGGAAGTGCTCACGGGAATCGATGTGAAGTTTACGCTGGGAGACTGAGAGCATGTGAGGACCGTTATTCGCTGTAGCGGCGCTCTATGAGCGTCGCGCGACGGTCATAGACCGGCGCTACAATTACTTGCGCGCCGCGGGCAGAGCGTCAACCGGCCCGAACTGCGGTGCAATCGGGTGATGGGACTTTTCGTAATCGTCGATCTTCCCGGCGACGCGCATCGTGAGGCCGATATCGTCCCAGCCGGTCAGCAGGCACTCGCGGCGGAAGGGATCGACGGTAAATTCGTAGCGCAGCCCCGCGCCGTCGGTCACGGTTTGTGACTCAAGATCAACCGTCAGGCGATAACCTTCGGTCGCGGCAACGCGGCGAAAGACTTCATCAATCTGCGGATCGCTGAGCGTGACCGGCAGGATTCCGTTCTTGAAGCAGTTGTTGTAAAAGATATCGGCAAAGCTCGGCGCCAGAATCGCGTGGAAGCCGTAATCGAGAATGGCCCAGGGAGCGTGCTCGCGGCTTGAGCCGCAGCCAAAATTGGCGCGCGCCGCCAGCACCGATGCGCCCTTGTAGCGCGGCGCGTTCAGAATGAAATCCGGGTTGGGCGTCTCACCATCGTCCTTGTAGCGCCAGTCGAAGAAAAGCACGCGCCCGTAACCCTCGCGCGTCAGCCATTTCAGGAATTGCTTGGGCACCATCTGGTCCGTGTCAACGTTCACGCGGTCAAGCGGCGCGACCAGGCCGGTGTGTTTGGTAAAAGATTGCATAAAGTCTGTCCTTTGGCAGTTGTCCGTGGTCAGTGGCTGTTTTACTCTTCAACCCTTACCCTTTAACCTTTACCCTTGCACGCTGTCCCACTTCCGAATGTCGACGAAGTGCCCTTCAATCGCCGCTGCGGCGGCCATCATGGGGCTGACCAGGTGCGTGCGGCTGCCTTTGCCCTGGCGGCCTTCGAAGTTGCGATTGGAGGTTGACGCGCTTCGCTCGCCCGAGGGCAGCACATCGGAATTCATGGCGATGCACATGCTGCATCCGGCATCGCGCCACTCGAACCCGGCATCGCGAAAGATTTTGTCCAGACCTTCTTTCTCTGCCGCCGCTTTCACTTGCATCGAGCCCGGAACCACCAG
>JASHTZ010000596.1 GCA_030040295.1 Terriglobia bacterium
GAACACGAAACCGTCTGCGATAATGGCCTGCGAATAGACGCCTTTGGGTTGGGGTGCATCGGAAGTGCGAACCACTTTGCGCATGATTTTACCTCGCGTGGAATCAGATTATTTTGGTTATCTTCAAAGTCACTTAGTATAATGACCAAACCTTGATTGGTAAAGGCCGCATCCGCCAGGCAAATTCCGGGCCAGGCGTGTTTTTCAGACTTCTATGGCTACGTTCGAACTCCCATCACGTTCAGTCACGCCGGATCCGGTCGCGGAGCCTCAGCCGTCCACCCAGCTTCAGCGCGCTATCGGGAGCCTGGGGGCCACGGCCATTGTGGTGGGCACGATTATCGGGTCAGGAATCTTTCTGGTCCCGCACGATGTGGCGCTCGAGGTAGGCACCGTATCCGCCGTGACCTTGGTCTGGGTCGTGGGAGGAGCCCTGGCGCTGGCCGGATCGCTGTCGCTGGCCGAACTCGGCGCGGCCACACCGGAAGCGGGTGGCATCTACATCTATCTGCGCGACGCTTACGACCGGCTGCCGGCTTTTTTATACGGCTGGGCAGCATTGCTGGTGACTGACACCGGGAGCATCGCAACCCTCGCCGTCGCCTTCAGCATTTACTGCTCCACTTTTTTCCCCCTCACTCCCATCGAGCGCAAGCTGGTGGCCAGCGCATTGATTGCCGTGCTGACCGGAGTGAATATCGCGGGCGTTCGCCGCGCCTCCACGGTGCAGGTGATCTTCACGCTGGCGAAACTGGCAGGGGTGGCGATTATCGTGGGCCTGGCATTTTTCGCCCGCCGTTTGACCCCCCTTGCGCCGCCTGCGAATTACTCCTCGCCGCAGACCACGCTGAGTTCCTTCGGTGTGGCGTTGATCGGAGTCCTGTGGGCGTACCACGGTTGGCACCACCTCGCCTATGCGGCCGGCGAGGTGAAGAGTCCGGGCAAAACTCTGCCCCGAAGCTTTCTGCTTGGGGCGCTGATCGTGATTGCGGCATATCTCTGCGCCAATTTCGCCTATCTCCGCGTGTTGTCTTTGCCCGTCATCGCGCAGGACGCCTACCAGCGCGTGGCGGCGAAGACCATGGAAATTCTCTGGGGCCCGCGAGGCGCGGCGTTTGTTTCCGGGTTAATCCTTTGCTCGATTTTCGGCGCGACGAACGGCTCTATTCTGGGCGGGGCGCGCGGCTGCTTCGCCATGGCGCGCGACGGCGTGTTCTTCTCCCGCGTGGGAAGAATCCATCCGCGCTTTCATACTCCGCACGTTGCGCTGCTGCTCCAGGGATTCTGGGCTATCGTACTGGCCATCAGTGGCACCTACGAGCAGCTTTACACCTACGTCATCTTCACCGGCTGGATTTTTTATGCCGCGGCGGTGCTGTCGGTCGTTGTCATGCGGCGCAAGCGGCCGGGCCTGGCGCGCCCTTATCGTGTTCTTGCTTATCCGATTCTGCCCATTGCCTTCGCGGCTGCGGCATTGATGATCGTTCTGAATTCCCTGCTTATTAAGCCGCTGGAATCGGGCATCGGTCTGGCACTTGTGCTTCTGGGGATTCCGATTTACCTCTATTGGTCGCGCGCCAGCAAAACCGATTCATAGCAAGGACTTGCGCCTTTACAGTCCGCGTCTTTTCCATGGCTGCGCCCGAATCCCATCATTCCCTTCACTAAAGTCGGCCAAGTAAGCCAAAACTGAGTTGGTCCCAATTTCATACACTAGCATTTTCAACAACTTCTGGGGAGTCTCCCCCAATAGACGAAGGAGTCACCCCTAATAGAGCGTATTGCACTTGCCGGACGGAATCGGACCACGGCGTCCCGCTCCCCCACATCGCCCCTGAAGTTGACCATTCCCACCCTTTTTTTTCATACACATCCCCGGATGCACCTGCATTTTTGCATTCTTGTGCTGCGATGTGGACCCCTCCCGGCAGTTCCGTCCAGGCGGAACCCAAGGAATCGGTTTCGAGACGCTACAACACGCTGTGCAAATTCTCCCATAGACACCAATCCAGCAGCCTGGATGAGCAATCCTGGTTCCAGTCTAAATTGAAGTATCTACTTTATGGTAAACGATAGCGGCGAGAGCAAGTTACGGGTAATCGCGCATAGGTCTCGCCGAGTCCGTCATGCCAATAACTGCGGGATTTCACGCAGGGCGTGGGTTATTTTCGGGGCGTAGCCGGTGCCTCTTTATGCGTCAATCATCACACAGTGGTGAAGGAGCAAAAGTCACACCCCTGCCGGCAAATCCAAAATCGGTTTCGACGTGTCGCGCTCAATCTTGGTGCCCTTGGGCAGTGGGACGAATTTGTTCGACTGCGACACGTAGCTCCAGTTCTTATCAGGCGGTTTCCAAAGGAGGTTGAAGGCGTTGGTCATGCCGCCTTCCTCGTCGATGGCATTGCCATACTGTTCGTAACTCAGCTTTGAGACGATCTTGGTGGCGCCCTCTTTTTCCATGGCCGCCCATGGGCGTTTATCCTCGGGGTGCTGATTGTGGAATACGCGGAAAGACTGCTCGGAAGCTGGAGAATTCGTTATGATAAACGCACATCCCTGCATCGCCGCGGTAAGAACAAAATTGAATTTGGGTTCACTCTTCGGAATATCGACCCATCCCGGCAAATCCATGCCGGGCAGAAACGGGCACCAGTAGGCAAAGATCGGGGCATCGTTCTTGATCTCGGGTACAACCGCGTATGTCAAACGCACCAGGCTGTCCTTGACGGTTATCAGATCAAAGGCTCCGACCTTCGCACCATTTAGTTGCGTGATATGCTTTGCCGCCTCCACGCCTTCCTGCATCGTTTTGTTATCGACGCACTTGGACTTAAGGAATACCACCGGATCGGCCAGAAATTGTTTGTTCAATCCATTCATGTTGCCCCCCCCCCACCTCACTGGCATTAACTTCCGGAAAACAACCTGGTAGAGAGTATAAGCATCCATGGAGTGTTCTTACAACCCGCTGTTGGCGAGCACCGCGGCGCGTAACCTTGTGTCAACTGGCAACGTCATCATGCCTGCGGGCTTGAACGATCTCTTCGGCGCCGCTCTATGTGGATGCATTGGAACCATCGGACTGGGAAAGTCCTGGCCTGGGTAATCGTAATCGCGCTGGAGTCGGGCGCGCTCGCGTGCATCAAGAAAAAGTCTGCGGAGCCGGCAAGCTCCACTTCCGGCTCCCCCACCCTCTCAAACATTAACGGCGCCACTTCGCCCTCGAGCGCTGTCGGCCAGCTCATTGAGATCAACGGATCGAACTTCCAGGCGAGCAGCGCCACCGTGAACTTCACGCAGGGCAGCATCACAGCCTCGGCCACTCCGGTCAGCAGCCAGGCAGCGGATTCGAGCCTGGTGGTGGCGGTCCCCTCCGGAGACAGCTCAAGCGACTTCAGCGTTCCCGGAACCGTCACGGTGACGGTGGAGAGCAACGGAGTGACGACCGGCAGCATTTCATTGTCCTTAACTGCGGCGCCATCGTTTGATATCGGCTCGACCACCTGGACCACCACCACTCCTCTCCCTGCCGCCCTTGCAGGTCTCGCCGCCGTGGGCGTGCACGGAACGGGTAGCACCGCATACGTTGTGGTGACGGGAGGTACGACCGGAAGCATCAACGCTTCCGAGGTGTACTCGAACACGCTGAATTCCGACGGCACGGTGGGTTCGAGCTGGACAACCATCACGGCCGACCAACTTCCAGAGGGCATTGCCTTCCATGGCATGGTGGAGGCCGACGCTTCCAATTCACCCGCCCCGGCAGGCACTAGTTACATTTACATCATCGGTGGACAGTCGGTATTTGGCGGCGGGCCGGGCGGAACTTCCAGCGTGTATATGGCCAGCGTCGATACCTCGAACGGCGCAGTAGGATCGTGGACGCAGGTCAGCAACTCGCTGCCGCAGGCATTAGTGGGCTCAGCGGTGACGCTCTTCCACGGCTGGATCTACGTGGTGGGAGGACTGCTCTCCACCGGCAGTCCGTCCAACGCCGTCTATTCTGCTCAAGTTAACTCGAATGGCACCCTGGGCACATGGGTGACATCTGACAGTCCCTATCCGCTGGCCATTTCGTTTGCCACCTCGTTCGCTTATGGTGGCACGCTGTTCGTTCTGAATGGCGACACCTCCAGTTCCACCAACCCCAATGCGGTGAGCGGCCTGACCGGCACCGACTCCGTTTACTACGCCCGCGTGATTGCGGGTTCGGTGCAAAGCTGGAGCGAGAGTGCGAACGCGACTCTGGCCGCGCGGGTGAAGCACAACACCTGGAACGCTTTTGGACAATTGATGAATGGAGAAGGAATTTATTCCGGTTCCCTGGAATTCGAGTGGAGCCTTTTGAATTCCTCAGGTTTGCCGGGTGACTGGAACGGGCTCACCAATCCGCCCCACGCATACGTTTACAATGCCGCCTCATTGGTCAGCCCTCTGCTGAGTCCGTCGGACACCCCCCGTTATCTTCTGCTGGGAGGCGAAACGGTATCCGGCACGATCAGTAACTCGGTTTATTACAACAATGCGCCGTAGCGGACCCCAGAATTCGAGCTGCAAGGGCGCCAAATTTCCCGCGCAAATTTCCTGTTGACATCCCAAACCTCGGGGGGTTATCCTGACAGCGTACTAATGGAACGCAATCTCCAACACGGCATGGCCATGGCTTGTTGCTGTATCTGTACGGCGACAGGGCCGGCGTGTGGGGGACTTGCTTCCTAGCTAGATAAATAAAGCGGATAGAAACCCAACCCACCGTCGGACCTGATTCCGGCAGTGGGTTTTTTGTTTTTGGAGAGAGCGGGGAATGAAGGCTTCGAACGCACAATGGAAGGCAAAACTCGCCGGCAAAATGCCGCCTGAGCTGGCCCATGAAATTGACAACTACGAAACCGATTTGGGCCTGAGAAAACAGGGCAAGCTGGATGAGCGCGTGCTGGCGGAGACGCGCCTGCGCCGCGGCGTTTATGGCCAGCGGTACGACAACGGCAAGCGGCACGACGGCAGGCGCGTGCAGGAGTTCGATTACCCTTCCGGCCGGCTCACCAAGGGTCCCAACACGCTTTGGGACGCCCCCGGCATGCAGCGCATCAAGATTCCCGCCGGCGGGCTGAACGCTTCGCAGCTTGAAACCCTGGCCGAGCTCTCCGAGGAATACTCCGACGGGATTGCCCACATCACCACCCGCCAGGACGTGCAACTCCACTACGTCCACATTGAGGATACGCCCACCATCATGCGCCGCCTGGCCGCCGCGAAGATCACCACGCGCGAAGCCTGCGGCAATTCGGTGCGAAACGTCACCGCCTGCCCTTTCGCGGGTGTTTGCCGTGATGAGGTTTTTGACGTCACACCCTACGCCCTGGCGCTCTCCCGTTTCCTGCTCGGGCATCCGGATTGCCAGAGCTTTGGCCGGAAATTCAAGCCCTCGTTCAGCGGCTGCGCGCAGCACGCCTGCGGGCTGGCCCATCTGCACGACATTGGCCTGGTGGGCGTAACGCGCACGGAGGGCGGAAGAGAAGCGCGCGGTTTCGCCATGTACGTGGGAGGGGGATTGGGCGCCGTGCCGCACCAGGCGAAGCTTTTCCACCCGTTCCTCCCACCTCAGGAGGTTCTGCCCATCGCGCAGTCGATTGCGCGGGTTTTCGCAAGGCTGGGCGAAAAGAAGAATCGCGCCCGTGCGCGCATGAAGTTTCTGGTTCACGATTTGGGGATTGAGAAATTCCGCGAACTGGTGTGGGAGGAGCGCCGCACCCTGCCCTTCGATCCGCGCTGGACGGAATTTATCGAGCGGGCGGAAAAATTGAAGGAAGAACCCTTGCACACGCCCGGGGAAATCCCGGAATCAGTCTCGCAAGATTTCCGGCGCTGGAGCGAGACGAACGTGCGGCCGCAGCGCCAGGAAGGCTACTCCACCGTCACCGTCACGCTTCCCCTGGGCGATATCACCGCGGACCAGCTTCGCTCCCTCGCCGATACGGTGCGCCGCTTCACGCGGGAAACCCTTCGCACCACCGTCGAGCAGAATTTCCTGATTCGCTGGGTGAGCAATCGCGACCTGGTGGATATCTATGAGGCGCTGAATGCCGCCGGGCTGGGTGACCCGGGCGCCGGAACCATCGTGGATGTCGTCACCTGCCCCGGCACAGACACCTGCAAGCTGGGAATCTCGTCGTCGCGCGGTCTGGCGGCCGAGTTGCGCAACCAGCTTGCCCAGCAGAGTTTCGTGATGGACCGCGCCGTACAAAATCTGCACATCAAAATCAGCGGTTGCTTCAACAGTTGCGGCCAGCATCACGTGGCCGACCTAGGATTTTACGGCGTGAGCCGCAAGATGGCCGGATACGCCGTTCCTCACTACCAGGTGGTTCTGGGCGGAGAGTGGGCCAACAACGTGGGCTCGTATGGGCTGCCCATCGTGGCCGTCCCGTCGAAAAACATTCCGCGAGTGGTGACCCGCTTGACGGATCGATATGTCACGCAACGCAAGAGCGGCGAAAGCTTCAAGAATTTCACCAAGCGCGTGGGTAAAGTGGAAATCAAAAATCTGCTGGAGGATCTCACCCGCCTGCCCGGCGATGAGTCTCGAAATTCCTTCTTCAGCGATTGGGGCGACCCGCGCGAATTCAGTTTGGGCGACTTGGGCGTGGGCGAGTGCGCGGGCGAGGTGATTTCGGCGGTCCAATTCGACCTCGCCGCGGCGGAGCGCAAAGTCTTCGAGGCCCAGGTACAACTGGAGAAGGGCGCCTTCCAGCAAGCGGCGCGCACGGCTTACGGCGCCATGATTCAAGCGGCCAGGGCGCTGGTGAAGGTGGAACTTCCGGACGTTTCCGACAATCCCGATACGATCGTGCGGGAATTCACCGCGCGCTTCTACGATACGCAGAAATTCTTTGACGAATTTGCGGGTGGCAAATTTGCCCAATATCTCTTTTCCGCCCACGCCAAGGCCGGCAAACCTGCGGATCCCGATTCGGCGCGCTTCCTGATCGACGAGGCGCAGCTCTTTATTGACGCGTCCCACGCCTGCTACAACCGCATGGGAACGGTGAGCGTTGCTTAAGTCAAAAAGGATGGAGCACATGGAATTTCAACACGTCAACGTGAAGTTATTCTTGAAAAACCCCGAGGAGATTGACCTCGAGACGGTGGTTCCCGTCTTCCACGATTGGATCCAAACCCAATCGAGCGGCGATCTGCTGCTCGACGTCGCCGACTATCGCCATGTCCGTTCAGGCCCGGGAGTGGTTTTGGTGGGACACGAGGGCAACTACAGCCTGGACAATACCGGCGGGAGGCTGGGCGTTCGGTACAATCACAAGGGCGAGCTGGAAGGAAGCAATCAGGACCGCCTGGTGCAGGCTATGCAAGCTGCGCTCGAGGCGTGCCGGCGGCTTGAGTCTGAGCCAACCCTGGACGGAAAAGTCCGGTTCAACGGCCGCGAGATTGAGGTGACCATCAACGACCGCCTGCTTGCCCCCAACCAGGCGGAAACCCGCAGCGCCACGGAGCCGGAGCTTCTCATGCTTTTCTCGACGTTGTTTGGCGAGGCGGAATACTCCATCGAATATCCGCGCGATCCCCGCAACTTGTTTTCCGTTCGCGTAAAATCGTCACAGGAATTTGACACCACGGAATTGTTGGAGAATCTGACGGAAGTCGGGCAGGTCTCCCAAAGCAGATAACGCAAAACCGCACGCATTTCCGGCGAGTCACTGTTGCTCTGCACCCGCGCTACAGAATTCAAAATTGGGCAATCCTGGCCATCCCTCCCCCGCCCTCCGTCGATGTTATAATCCTTAGGCCAGCCGTTAATGTTTTGGAGCAATCATGTACGACGCCTTCGTGTGGACGGCGCTCTCACTCTATGCCTTGGGGATTTTGCTCATCGTCCCTTCGGTGGTCAGGCGGCGTCCCTCCCTTTCGCCGGCCTCGCTGGGGGCTCTGGGAGCGGGCCTGGCGGCGCATGCTGCCGCGCTTTCAATCGAAGCGGTCCGCTTCGGCCGCCTTCCGGTCTCGGACGTTCGCAGCGCGCTCTCGTTTTATGCCTTCCTGGTGACCCTGGCGTTTTTCTTCGTTTACCTCCGCTACCGCATCGTTTCCCTGGGCCTCTTTATGCTGCCGCTGGTGTTCCTGCTCACGCTCATTTCCGCGTTGCACCCGGAGAATTCGTTTAATTCCTCGGCGTTTCGCGGCGGCTGGCTGCTGGTGCACATCAGTTCGATTTTTCTGGGTTACACGGCGCTCTTCCTCACGTTCGTCGCCGCGGTGATGTACCTGATTCAGGAGCACGAACTGAAATCGAAGCAACCGCACGGGTTTTATTATCGGCTGCCTTCGCTGAAGGTGTGCGAGGAGCTCTATTATCGCTCGCTGCTGTTTGGCCTGCCTTTCTTGAGCATCGGCATCCTAACGGGATTTGTGTGGGCCAGCCGCACCTGGAAGGGCCCGTGGGAGTTTGACCCTAAAATCCTGGCTTCCCTGTTCACCTGGCTCATCTACTTGGTGCTCTTTTCGACTCGGGTCAGCGGGGGATGGCACGGGCGGCGCGCGGCATATTTCGCCATCGTAGGTTTCGCGGCGATTCTCGTGACGTTCGTCGGCGCCAGCCTGCTCAGCGGCGAACATGGATATTTTCCAAAGCTGGGGGGAACACCCTGAGACGCGGAATTTGGATTTCCTCAAGGCAGTGTTCTGCCCAAGCCCAAATTCCCGCTCTCGGGACCGGCTTCTAAAATGAACCTTACCCTCTTGGGAATCAATCATCGCACGGCGCCGGTGGACGTCCGGGAAAAGATGAACATCCCGGAAGCCCGCCTGGCCGAAGCCGTGTCCGATTTGGTGCGCCGCGAGGGAATCTGCGAGGGGATGATTCTCTCCACCTGCAACCGCGTGGAGGTAACTGCCTCCGCGGCGGATGAAGTGGACGCCGAACCCTTGATTCGCCGATTTCTTGCGGACCACCACCATTGCGACCTGGGCAATTTCACGCAATTCTTCTATCGCCTCCGGCAGGAAGAAGTGGTGAAGCACCTGTTCCGCGTGGCCTCGAGCCTTGACTCCATGATCGTAGGCGAGCCGCAAATCCTGGGACAATTGCGGCAGGCCTACGCCACGGCGCGCACCGTGGGCGCGATGAATGGCACTTTGAATGATGTTG
>JASHTZ010000597.1 GCA_030040295.1 Terriglobia bacterium
TAAGCCAGGCCCTGCATCGCTGCCTCTTTGGTTTTCGCGTCGGGATCGTTCTGGAAAATCGACTGCAACTTGGGCAGGGCTTCCTTGGCCAGCAGAATGCCCACCGCGACGCAGGCGTTGCGTTGAACGTCCTTGTTGGGAGAATCGAGCAGGTCAACCAGCTTCGGCCCGGAGTCCCGGTCCTTGATTTTGTCGAGCGAATTAATCGCCTCGAGGGCGAGGTCCGGGTCAGAGGAATGGGCTGCCGTCACCAGGTCCGGAGCCGCCGCCGTGGCCACGAGAATCCCCAAGCCTTTTGCCGCCTCGCGCGAGGCCACACGTGACCTCGAGTCCTTCATCGTGGAAATCAGGGTGTTCACCACGACGGGATCGACGCTCACTCCGGGGTCGATTCGCGTATCGTCCGGTTGGAAATGGTTGGCAGCGCGCTGCCAGTTTTTCTTCATGAAGCCCGTAAATCCGGTATTGGCCTTTTCACCCGTGTAGTACCCCACCAGCGATTGAACGGCGATCACGCGAACTTCGTCATCCAGGTCCTTGGTGGCGAGTTCCAAAGGCGGCAGCACTTCCGGCTGATGGAACTGGGCGAGCGCCAGCACCACTTCTCGCCGCACCTTGACACTGGGGTCGCTCAGCGCCTGAGCCAGTGCGGGAATGGCGGAAACGTCGCCCCCCTGGCCCAAATCGTGGGCCGCCTTGGCACGTATGCTTTCCGTGTGGCCGGTTTTTAGCAGCGTGACCAGCGTGTTATTTGAGCTATTCGACTGTGCCGACGCCGCGGCGGGAGTTGACGGATTGGCCGGCGGCGTAGACGGATTGGCGGGCGGCGTGGCTGGAGCCGGAGTGGTCGCTTGCCCAAATGCCAAGCAACCACCGAGCAACAAAAAAACTGCCAGAAATTTGAGGTTGGGAAATGACATCATTATGATCTGCCTCGCGGTTATGCTCTTCACGGAAACTGGGGCGCGCGCTGACTGTGCGGTATCACACCCTCGCCCCGCCACTCTCCCAAAGGGACGAGGGAAACAATGTTCCTCTGTAATTCCCGCTCCCGCTCGCCCCTGGGGCGAAGAGGCGCTGGCGGCGAGGGAGCGTTTCTGAACTAAATTCGAAAAATTAAACCTACAATTCATAAGATGCGCCAGCATCACTCAGGGTTTATCCCTATCGGCGCAATCCGGGAACTACTTCCCGCTGATGACCATGATTGTAATCATCGTGTTACCGGCGCTGCTGTTCGGGACAATCGTTATCGTTGTCGCACCGGCTTCCGACTGGTACTGCACGAGCGCCTTCCCATCGGCCTGAGTTACAAAGGTGTTGGGTCCCAGCTTGCCTTTGTAGAAATCCACAACCTTCTCCATGGAGTCGCTGGTGGTGTATTGCTGCGTCCGGATGCTGCCGTTGGGCCCGCTCGCCTGACTTCCGCCCCCATAGGGAGTCGCACCGGGATAGATTGTAATTCCCGTGTCAACGACCGGTCCGGCGGGAGGAGCAGAGGGAGACGATGGATAGGAATGCATTCCCGAACTGCCGGGCCGTGTGGGGAATGTCGCGTGAACGTGGCTTTCAAACTGCCGCACGCGCTGCCTTGTGCGATAGAAGTAAACGCACGATGCCGCAAAGAGTATTCCAATCAGCACGAGTATACCGACAACGATGAGAATGATTTTCAGCACCGGGCTGCCGGATTTCGGCGCCTGCACAGGCACGGTGGCGTCCAGGGAGGCAGAGGGAATTGTAGCAGAGGGGCTCGCAGCCGCCGCCATCGCCGCAGGCCGGGCCGGAGCGGCGGCCGCAGCAGGAGCACCCTTGGCGGCTCCACAAGAAGTGCAAAATTGCATTCCCTGCCCCAGGGGCGCCCCGCACTTTGTGCAGAATTCAGCCATTACTTGTTCCTCCCCTTCAGATCGCAGTCCGCGGAAACAACGTTTTTACCCGCGCTGCCTGAGAATTCGCTCGCCAGACGACCCTGAATACGGAGAATTGGTTCCGATATAGTCGCGGAGCATAGCACGTTTCCAAGCCGGAGTCGAGAAAACCCGGCAGGCAAAGTGGGAGGATATGCTGGGATTACAGAGAGCATTCCGGCGATCAACTCGGGAGCGGGCGCAGGTTCGAGACAAGCTTTTCGGGCGGCAGAGTATTCAGCACGCCTGATTTTTCCATCCATCCGCGGCGCGCCGTCATGACGCCGTAGCGCATGAGGGCAAAATCCTTCGGATCGTGCGCGTCCGTGGAAATGATGATCTTCATGCCGCGGTCGCGCGCCAGTTTTACGTGCCGGTCGCACAAATCCAGTCGCTCGGGATTCCCGTTGAGCTCCAGAATGACACCGAATTTCTTGGCGGCGGCGAAGACTTTTTCAAGGTCAAACAGAAACGGATCGCGGCGCAGAATCTGCCTGCCGGTGGGATGGCCGAGAATTCGCACGTAGGGGTTTTCGAGCGCGCGCAGCAAGCGCGAAGTCATTTCATCCGCCGGCATGTTCATGCGGGAATGGACGCTTGCCAGCACGATGTCAAACTGCTTGAGGAGGGCGTCGGAATAATCCAATTTGCCGTCGCCCAGGATGTCCACTTCCGTACCCGCCCAGATTTCGATTCCCTTCACCTTCTTGCGCGCGGCGTGGATGCGGCGAATGTGCTCGGCGGCGCGTTTTTCATCCAGCCCGTTGGCAACGGTCACGGCCTTCGAGTGATCGGTGATCAGAATGTACTTGTAGCCGCGCCGCTTCGCGGCCTCGGCCATGTCCTCGATGCCGGCGTGACCGTCGGAGGCGGTGGTGTGCATCTGCAAATCGCCGTGAATGTCCTCCAGCTCGACGAGCTTGGGCAGTGCATTCTTCTCCGCCGCCTCGATTTCACCCAGGTTCTCACGCAGTTCCGGGGGAATCCACTCCAGGCCGAGCTTCGCGAAGATCTCCTCCTCCGTGCGGGCCGCCAGAAGTTTTTCCCCGTGAAAAAGGCCGTACTCGTTCAGCTTCCACCCGCGGCGCTTGGCGATGTCGCGCAATGCCACGTTGTGTTCCTTCGACCCTGTGAAGTAATGCAACGCCGCACCGAAGGCCGAGCGGTCAATCATCCGCACGTCAACTTGCAGGTCGTTTTTGAGCTTCACACTAACCTTGTCCTCGCCCTTGGCGAGAATCGTGGCGACGCCGGAATATTTGACGAAGTGGTCAGCGATGCTCGTGGGGTCGCGGCCGGTCACCAGCAGGTCAAGATCGCCGACGGTCTCGCGACCGCGCCGGAGCGAGCCCGCCGGAGTGACCTCCTCGACGGTCTTCAGGTCGCGCAGCCAGGCGGTGAGGACTTCAGCGGTCTCAAATGCCGTGTCCAGCCGGAATCTCCCCGCCGCCCGGCGAAAGACCTCAATGGCTTTGAGAACGTTCTCCTCGGATTTTTCGCTCATGCCCGGTAAATCGCGCAACTTGCCCTCTTTCGCGGCTGCTTCCAATTGGTCCACGGAGTGAATGTTGGCCTGCTTGTAGAACAGCCGCACTTTCTGCGGGCCGACGGTTTGCAGTTGCAGCATTTCGAGGAGGCCGCGCGGGATTTTCGCGAGCTGCTCCTGGTGATAGGCCGATTTTCCGGTTTCAACGATCTCGGTGATTTTCTTGGCCAGATCGGCCCCGATGCCGGGAACATCCGTAAGCTTCCGGTTGGGGTCGCGCGCAATATCTTCGAGGCGTTCGGGGAAGCTCTCAATCGAGCGTTTGGCACGGTCGTAGGCGACGGACTTGAAGGTCCATTTGGGATCGTCCTGAATGATCTTCATGAGATTGGAGATTTCTTCGAAAACGGCGGCGATTTCTCGGTTTTCCATCGGGGGCCTCCGGGCCGGGCGATTTGAGAAGATAGTTTACTGCGAAAGTGCCTGCGAGCGCTTATACGTGCGCATGCCCAGCCAGATGAGCGCGCAGGTGGCGGCCGGCCAAACAGCGATGGCCAGGATAATTGAAGTGGGGCTGCCCAGGGAAGCGTATGCGGCGAGGTAAGAGGGGAGCTCCGTTCCAATCGCCAGAGTGCTGAGATAGAGCACGGCCAGTTCGGCAGAGGTCCACGCGCGGGCCTTCACCCAGAAATACGTCAAAGGGAGGATTGCGAGGACGAAATGATGCGGCCAACAGAAGGGCGCGGTCAGAAGGTAGACCAGCGGCAAAAGGATGAGTTCGTGCACCAGTCCTTTGGCGTCACGCCTTCTTCGCCAACACCAATAAAGGAACACGATCCCGATAGCCAGGCTGCAGGCTTTCTCAAAGAGGCTCAGCCCGTGCGGGACGGGCCACTCGGTGGCGTCGTTGAGGTTGGCGAAATATTTGGGGCCGCAGATGACATCCATCAGCCCGGCGAGGGAACGGTTGGAGGTATTTCCCAGCCCGGAAGAGATAGCAGGATAAATAGCCGTCAGCCAGGTCAGGTTGGTGCGCCAACCCAGTGTCCAGATGGAAATGCCCGTGAACCCTGCGACCCCCGCTGTGTAGGCGGCCAGCCACCTCCATTGCCGGCGCAGGGCGAGCAGTGGAACGGCGACTATGGGCGATATTTTCAGTACCGTGCCAAGCGCAAAGGACAAGCCGCTGGCCATGGGCCGCTGACGGCTGAGGAAATAGACGCCCAGAGTCCACAAAAAAAGAACCGTGGCGTTGGCTTGACCGAAAACAAGATTGTTTCTCAAGGGGAAGAAGCAGCAGGCTGCGACGAAGATGAGAACTCCCAGCGCCAGGTCAGGGCCTGCCGGAAAAAGCCACAAGGTGAGATAGATGCTCGCCGCGAGGAAGGCGATGATCAGAATTTCCCAGAGGATATATGCGGATTGCCAGGGTAACAGCGCGAAAGGCGCCATGAAAATAGCAGAAAAAGGCGGGTTGGTGAATTGCAGAACTTGTCCCAAGCCCTCATTGCGCCCCATTTGCGCCCAGGGCGTGGAGTTGTCCGCATATTTGTATAACAGCGCGTATCCCTGGCTGCGGTCTGCGGGGGGATAGTAAAGGGGCGTGGCGGCACGTTGCAAGGCCACTTTCCCGCCCAGGTAGAAGACCGGGAAATCCACCGGGATGAGGTCATCCTCCTGCATGAAGGCGCGTTCAGAAGCGCTCTCGATATTCGAAGTCAGCGCGAGACCCAGAATCGTCAGGCAGGCAAACAACAACCATGTGCGCTGATTCTGTGAGCATGCGGGATGTGCCGAGTTGCTGTCCATAAACACTACGGTCGCATCCGGGATTTCTCCGCCTGCGCCGGCGGTTTGTTGCCGTCGGCTGCAAACTCCGGTGAATTGCGTTCCCAGGCCTCTTCAAGTTGATCTTCAAAGCCCTTTACAGGATGGTAGTGCGCACGCAAATAATTCCGAAGGGGGCGTTCGGCGCTTCCGTCCGCACCGGGACTGCGTGGGACATCAAGCCATGCGGACCACATGACCCACTGGACGCGATACTTTTCGAGCATATCGATTACATTCTGCACCTGGCCCGGCCGCGTGTAAGTGCTGTCGGTAACGAATGAGACTCGGGCAGGATTCTGGAGGCCCAGCAGGAAATATTCATCGCAATCATCCGCCTGGAAAAAATAATCCCCCGGATGGGTATGCTCGAGAATCCATTGGTACTTCGCGTAATGGTCAGGGTTCAAAAGGGCTGCGCGGCCGGTGGGCGCGTCGAGAAATCCCTTCCAGCCGGCTTGCAGGGCCAGCGGTTGCGCAAGCAAAGCCAGTAACCCGCACGCCCAGGCCGCAT
>JASHTZ010000598.1 GCA_030040295.1 Terriglobia bacterium
GCGTTGAGTTACATGCTTGACATGCTGTGGTGCGGCGGGCACCAGGAAGACCGCTCCGCACGCTTCATCAATGACCGCGTTCACGCCAACATTCAGAAGGATGGGACGTTCTCCGTAGTCCCGCGCATTCGCGGCGGCGTGACGTCACCCGGAGAACTGCGGCGCATCGCCGACGCCGCGGAAAAATACCAGGTGCCGATGGTGAAAATCACCGGCAGCCAGCGCATTGATCTGCTGGGCGTGAAAAAGGCGGACCTGCCGAAAATCTGGGCGGACCTCGGAATGCCCTCCGGCCAGGCGTACACAAAAGGCGTGCGCATGGTGAAGACCTGCGTGGGCACGGAATTTTGCCGCTACGGCGTCCAGGATTCAACCAGCGCGGGAATCGAGCTTGAACGCCGCCTCGAGAATCTCTTTACTCCCGCCAAAGTCAAGATGGGCGCAGTGGGCTGCCCCCGCAATTGCGCGGAAGCTACCGTGAAGGACATCGGCCTGGTCGGGCAGGAAGGAAACTGGCAGGTGGTGGTGGGCGGGGCCGCCGGCAAGAAAGTTCGCAAGGCCGACCTGCTGATTACCGTGGTGACCACGGAGGAAGCCCTGACCGCGGCTCAGCTTTTTTTCCAGTATTACCGCGAAAACGCCAACTACATCGAGCGCACTTACGATTTTGTGGAGCGGCTGGGAATTGAAAAGGTTCGCAAAGAGACTGTTTACGCCACCGATGAGGTTAGAGAGGCGCTGCTGGAAAGGCTGCGTAAATCGAAGGCCCTGGCCAGGGACGCCTGGCTGGAGCGCGACGAGCCGAAGCACCGCACGCAATTCGTGCAAATCGAACCGCTTGAAAGGATCACCGTATGAGCACTCGAAAATGGATTCGGGCAGCGCGATGCGAAGACATTCCGCTTCGCGAGGGGCGCGCCGTTCGCCTGGGCAGCCGCGAGGTCGCCCTCTTCAATCTCGGCGATCGTTTTCTGGCCGTGGCGAACCAGTGCCCACACCGGGGCGGACCGCTGGCGGACGGAATCGTGTCCGGCTGCACGGTGGTTTGCCCTCTGCACGCCTGGAAAGTGGATCTTGAATCAGGGCAGGTGGCGCGCCCGGCCGACGAGGCTGCCCGCGTCGAGACGTTTCGCGCGCGGGCGGAAGCGGGCGACGTGCTGGTGGAGGTAGCCGTGGTATCAACGGCCTTGGGACCAACGGATGAATGTGCCGTCGGTGCGCCCCCCTCCTTAAGCGAAAGGGAAGCAATTTGCGCTGGGTAACCGGACGAGGGTGTCACCCTGTCAGCCGAGGACCCCTCATCCCAACTCCCCTCACCCTCTTCCCTCTCCCCCGGGGAGAGGGGAGAAGGGGTGATAGGGTGAGGGATTTCTTCAAGGATTCCACATGTTGCTGCCACTCATTCAAAGAGCGCAGGAGGACGGTGTCAAGTTTGCCTTGACGCCGATTCCGCCCGATCCGGTGGCCTCGGACCAACGCCTGATTAAGATCCAGCCCATTCCCGCGCCCGCCCTCATCCCCCAGCGTGAACTAAGGCCCGGGGAGCAGTACCGTTTTCACTTTGATATGGGTCAGTGCATCGGCTGCAAGTGCTGCGTGGTGGCGTGCAACGAGCAGAACGGCAATCCACCCGAAATCAATTGGAGGCGCGTCGGCGAAATTGAAGGGGGCACGTATCCCAACACGCGGCGCTTCCACCTCTCGCTGGGTTGCAACCATTGCCTTGAGCCTTCGTGTCTGATCGGCTGTCCCGTGGACGCCTACAAAAAGGATAAGACGACGGGAATCGTGCTGCACAGCCCGGAAACCTGCATCGGGTGCCAGTACTGCACTTGGAATTGTTCTTATGGCGTGCCGCAATACAATCCGGAGCGCGGCGTGGTGGGCAAGTGCGACATGTGCTACGGCCGGCTGACCGATGGGCGGGAGCCGGCCTGTGTGACTGCCTGTCCGCAAGGCGCAATCCGCATCGAGATCGTCAACCTGGCAGAGTGGAAGCAGGAATACGAAGGCAGCGCCAATGCTCCCGGCTTGCCCTCCGCCGGCGACAGCATCTCGACAACCCGCATCTCGATTCCCGAGCATCTGCCGCGCGATACCAAGAAAGCCGATTTTTGGCGAGTGAAACCCGAAGCGCCGCACTGGCCGCTGGTCATCATGACCGTGCTCACCCAGTTGTCCGTGGGAGCGCTGGCGGTGGTTTGGCTTTTGCAGATGTTGGGAGGGTCGGCGCGCCTGGGGCTTGCGGCATTGGCGGCACTGGCAGTGGCTGGGCTTGCTCTGAGCGCCTCCACTTTGCACCTGGGACGTCCCGTCCACGCCTACCGCGCCCTTAAAATGTGGCGCCGCTCCTGGTTAAGCCGCGAGATCCTCATGTTTAGCGCCTTCTCCACCCTGGCTTCGCTCTATGCCGCGGCCTTGTGGTGGAAACCTGCCGCCAGCCCCCTGTTGGGCTTTATGACTTGTTTGTTCGGAATCGCGGGCGTGGAGTCAAGCGCCCGGATCTATCGCGTGAAGGCGCGCCCCGCTTGGAATAGCGCGCACACCTCAAGCGAGTTCTTTCTGACCGGGGCATTGCTCGGACCACTTTTTGCCGCCGGCGTCGGCGTGTTATCCGGGCGATGGCTCGCCGTCTGCGTCACGGCCGCCTCGCTGCAGATCTTCAATCAGGCTGCGAAATTCCTGCGCCTCACCGCTTCGGAGTCGTTCGAAATGCAGGCCTCGGCCCAGCTTCTTTCTACGAAGTTGAAGCCGCACCTCTTGTTGCGCGGAGCATTGACGATCAGCGGTGGAATCTTACTGCCCCTGGCATTTACCGGCCGATGGGCTAACTGGACGGCATTTGCCCTGGCGTTCGCCGGCGAAATCCTCGGCCGCTATCTCTTCTTCGTCAGCGTCGTGTCCAAGAATATGGCCGCTTCCTATCTGACCGCAGAGAAGGCGGCGGCATGACCCTCAAGCGCCAACTCGGGCTCGACATACTTTCTGAACAATACGCCTTCGCCACCGATGCGGAGTTGGGCTACACCTCGGCGCAGAAAATTCCCGACCGCTGGGTCGCCACCACCTGCGGGTACTGCTCGGTGGGCTGCGGAATGTTTGTTGGCGTGAAAGATGGGCGAGCGGTGACCGTCCGCGGCAATCCCCATCATCCCGTAAATCTGGGCAAGCTATGCCCCAAAGGGCTTTCCGAGCACTACACCCTGGAATCGCCCAACCGAGCCAGGTACCCCCTCCTCCGCAAGAATGGAAAGCTGATGCAGGTGGACTGGGACGAGGCCTTGGACAATCTGGTGGGCAAATTTCGGGCCGTTCAGGAAAAGCACGGCCCAAACGCTTTGGGCGTGATCAGCACCGGGCAACTGGTCACCGAGGAGTTCTACACCCTCGGTAAACTCGTTCAACTCGGCTTCGGCACCAGGAATTTCGATGGGAACACGACGCTTTGCATGGCCAGCGCCGTTTCGGGCTACAAGCGGTCGTTCGGAAGCGATGGTCCGCCGGGAGCGTATGAAGATTTGCAGAAGGCCGACGTGGTTTTCCTGATTGGCGCGAACATTGCCGACAATCATCCCATCCTCTGCCAACATTTGGAAGCGAATCCCCGCAAAACCCTGATCGTCGCCGACCCGCGTGTCACCAAGACCGCCATGATGGCGGATCTCTACCTGCCCCTCAAACCGCGATCGGATATGGCGCTGATAAACGGTCTGATCCACATTCTCATCCGCGCCGGAGCGATCGATCGCAGATTCATCTCCGCCCACACCTCCGGATTCGAAGAGCTGGAGAAGTCAGTGGCCCGGTACACGCCGGCCTACGTCTCAGGGATCACCGGCCTGAGCGAAGATCTGATTTTGAGAACGGCGTCGCTGTATGGAGGCGCGGAGGCCGCATTTATCGGCTGGACGATGGGAGTGAACCACAGCACTCAGGGCGCGGAGACGGTAAATGCCATCAATAATCTTGCCCTGATCACAGGAAACATCGGCCGGCCGGGCGCTTCTCCCTTTTCCATAACCGGGCAGTGCAACGCGATGGGTACGCGTGAAGCCGGATTCGCATCCAGCCTGCCGGGATATCGCAAGTTTGAGAGCAGCGACGACCGGGAGGCGCTTGCAAAACTGTGGAACATCCCCGCCGCCCGCATCCCGGCTGCCCGCGGGCTGGCGTACCCCGACATAATCGAGGCGGCCCTCGCCAAGAAGATACGCGCCCTATGGATTATCGCTACCAACCCGATTGTCTCATTCCCCAACCTCGACGTGCTGAAGCAGGGGCTCGAAACGCTGGAATTTCTCGTTGTGCAGGACGGGTTTCATCCCACGCCCACCTCGGAAATGGCCCACTTGGTGCTGCCCGCAGCAATTTGGGGAGAGAAAGAAGGCACCTATACGAACTCCGAGCGTCGCGTGAGCAAGGTGAATCGCGCGGTCAATCCTCCCGGACAAGCCCGGGCGGACTTCGACATCTTTCTGGCTCTGGCAAGAAAGATGGGGTGCTACGACGAACTCTTCTCCGGTTGGACCGGGCCGCGCCACGCCTTCGAGGAATGGAAGCGCGTCTCCGCCGGCCGGCTTTGCGACTATTCCGGCATGACCTATGAACTCCTCGAGCAGCACGGCGGAATTCAATGGCCCTTCCCTGAAAATACTCAGAAGCTCGAAACCACCCGGCTCTATTCCCACGGCCACTTTCCGACTGAGGACGGCAAAGCCAAGCTGCTCGGCGTTCAATGGGAGCCATTTCCCGAGCAGCCCAGCCAGAAATTCCCGTTTGTTCTCAACACGGGGCGCACGGTGGAACACTGGCATACACGCACCAAGACCGCACAAGTGCCCATCCTGGAACGAATGTCCCCGAACGCTTGGCTCGAGATGAATCCGCGGGACGCCGCGGCGCTTCATCTCAAGCCTCACGACCGGGTGGATGTTCAATCAGCGCGAGGCATCGTCCGGGGCGTGGAATTGCGCGTGACGGAAATCGTCGCTCCCGGCCAGGTCTTCATGCCCTTTCACTTTGCCGAAACCAATGCCAACCAGGTCACGCAGAGCGCCTTTGATCCAATCTCCCGCGAACCGAATTACAAGCAGTGCGCGGTGAAGGTTGTGCCCAGTAAATCCAACTAGGAACCGAAAGCTATGAATTTCTCAAGGCCCTCGGATAA
>JASHTZ010000599.1 GCA_030040295.1 Terriglobia bacterium
TTTCCCTGGGAATCATGCTCTACACGATGCTCACCGGCAAGAAACCCTACGTCGGCAACACTGCGGCCGTGATGTTCCAGATTGTTTATGAAGAACCGCCGGAAACCAGCAGCCTGAATCCCGAGCTGACGTCCTCGCATGATTATGTGGTGAAGAGATGCCTGGCGAAGGAGCGTGAGAAGCGATACTCCACTGCGCGCGAACTGCTGGCCGACCTTGACGATCTTCAATATGGACGCGCGCCACGCTCGCAGGCCACGGCCGCCGCACCGGAGGCGGGTGCTCCGGCGGCCGTCCACACGATGGCCATGTCAATTCAGGATTTGATGAAATCAGCAGCGGCGCAGCCCGCTGCCGCAGCGCCGCCATCGCAAGCGGCCCCTCCGCCGGAGCCGCCTGCGCCACCCTTAATGGAACATACTATGGCGATGCCGATCCCGAGCTTGATCAAATCAGGGATGGCGCAACCGCTGCCGATCGCCGCTCCGCCTCCCCCAACTCAACAAGCAGCGGCTCTCCCGGGGCCCCCTGAGCCCCCCTCGACACCCGCGATCGACCACACCATGGCACTGCCGATCCCGAGTCTCAGGAAGGCTGCGACGCCTCAACCGGTGTTGAGGCCGGCACCACCTGCACCACCATCGCACTCGACAACACCCCCTGAGACTTCTGCACAACCTTCGCCGGCTGCGATCGATCACACCATGGCACTGCCCATTCCGAGCTTGAGGAAGTCCGCGGCGCCACCACAGCAGGCGGATCCTCCACCTCCGGCTTCGCCGCCCGCTGTCCCGCATTCTGAGCGCACGGTGGCAATGTCGATTCCAGATTTATTGAAAGGGGTATCGCAGCCTTCCCCGTCGGGAGCCGCCACCGCGCCGCAGCAAGGACCCGTACTGCCGCCGCAGGTTAAGCCCGCGCCGGTTACATCGGCTCAACCCTTAGCGGCTCAGCCATTGATCGACCAAACGCCGCCGATGCCAGCACCGAATCCTGCCGCAAGCGCGTTCTCAGCCCCGGCTGTGCCACCAATGCCTGAGCCCGCGGCCTCAGCGGAATTGGCATCTAGAGAACTGAGCGTTCCCCGGCAAGTGCCAGAACTATCTGCCGCGCCGCCGCCCACGCCCTCGCCGCGGGGAGCGATAATGCCTCCGCCAGCTACACCGAAGATGCAGCAGACGGTTCCCATGCACTCGCCTGAGATTTCGGCACCTTTTCCAGCCGCGGGACCGCAGGCACCTCCACGTCGTCCGGCTCAACCCCACGCGGAAGAACCGATTGAACCCGATGAAGCCGCCCCTGCACGGGCACGCGCGGCCAAGTCAAATCTCATTCCCGTTGTGGCGAGCGTAGCGGCGGTAGTGTTGGTCACAGTTTTGGCCTGGGCTATCATTGGGCATCATTCGTCGAAGGCACCCGCACCACCTCCACAAGCTGCGGCTCAAGCGCCGCCGGCGGCTCCGTCACAGACTGCCGCCACTCCAATTTCAACTCCGCCTCCTGCGTTGGCTCCTGTACAAACAGCGCACTCTGAGAACCCTGCACCAGCGGTTACGCGAAAGCGCGTCGTCGCCAAACCGAAGCCGGTGGCGTCATCTGCCGCCTCCGCGCCGGCACCAGCGCAACCTCAGCCGGTGGCTGCCACTCCACCACCGCAACCGGTAGCTCCCGCGCCAGCGCCGGCCGCCAAGCCTGTGCCCCCAAAATTTGCCAATATCCCGCGGATTGTTACGGTGACATGTAACTTCGGTTTCAAAGAGGCGACCTTTACCTTTACAGGCGGCGGACAACCCCTTTTTAGCCACACTTTCGAAGGCAAGAGGGAAAAGCATGGATTCCTGGGGATCAAGGGTTCACACATAGGCAGTTTTCAACAAACCATCACGGTGCCCGCCGGCACATCAGAACTTTCAGTTCACGTCGAAGCAAAGGACCCAGGGGCCGACATGAACAAGACCATCAAATTGCCTGCGCCCGGAGGCTTTGTTCCTACTCTTGCCGTGGAAGCCGATGGCGACCATCTTTCGCTCAATTGGCAAACCGTCTCCTCCTCGAAATAACACATCGAAATGGGCATACCTCGAAATTGAATTTAAGCGGTCATTTACATTATCGCCAGGGCCTTGTAGAATGCGCGTTCCCGCGTGGGGAAGAATTTCCCCCATCCGCGGCCGAGGGTGGAGTGAAGACTCGTGACCGGTTGGTCGCACCGAACGCAACAACAGGAGGGAAGGTATGGCGTTAAACACCGTGGAGAAGGAAGTCGATGGCGTTACGGTAGTGGAACTGGCCGGCCGGATCACACTGGGTGAGGAGAGCAATCAACTCCGTACCTTGCTCAAGGACATCCTGAGTCGGGGCAAGACCCGCATGGTTCTTGACCTTGCGGAAGTGACTTACATTGATAGCGCCGGCCTGGGGACTCTGGTGGCGGGGTTCACCTCCGCGCAGAACCAGGGCGCCAACCTGAAGCTGGCGAATCTTACCAAGCGATTCAAAGAACAACTTCATATCACGAAGCTGGTTACGGTCTTCGACGTTTACAATAGCGTCGCGGATGCCGTCAAGTCGTTCGATACGGCATCCTGAGTGGTCGAGCGTGCCCGCTGGCTTCCTTCACGCATCCTGCACGGAATGACGCGCCGTTGCGCGACACGGCGGGATTGATGGTGTGGGCGCGCGCTGGTGCGCTCTTTTGCAATTCCAAGCGGCGAGCGGCGAGCGGGTGAAGAGGAATGATGGGCCATCAAATCGCCCTGGGTCTAACGCTGGTTTTTGCGGGTGGAATGCTGAATGGCAGTTTTGCCGCCCCCATGAAGCGGCTTACCGCCTGGCGCTGGGAGAATATCTGGCTGGGTTATTCGTTCTCCGGATTGCTGATTCTCCCCTGGGTCATCGCTCTGGCGACAATTCCGCATCTCGCGGGCGTGCTTCACCAGTGCTCCGCGGCGGCACTGACCAAGATCGCCTTATTCGGGTTCGCTTGGGGCATTGGCGGCATCCTGTTCGGCCAGGGAATCTCCCGCGTGGGGTTGGCGCTTGGTTTCGCGGTGATTCTGGGTATCACTTCTTCGGTTGGATCTCTTCTGCCGATGACCATCCTGTATCCCGATCAACTGGGCTCCAGGCAAGGTTTGGCGTTGGTCGCGGGAACCTTGGTTATGATCCTGGGTCTGGTCATGCTGGGGGCGGCGGGGAAGCGCCGCGAGCGCGATAAGGCTTCCGGCAAAACATCTTCCTCGGAGGGCTCAGGGTTCACCGTGGGGCTCATTATCTGCATTCTCTCCGGGATCTTTTCTTCCATGGCTAACTTCGCCTTTGTTTTCGGTGAGGAATTGCGGCAGTTTTCGTTGCGGGCGGGGACATCGACGGCCATGGCCGGCAATGGAATTTGGGCGGTCGCCGTCAGCACCGGCTTCCTGCCCAATGCCGCCTACTGTTTTTATCTGTTGAACAAGAACCGAACCTGGGGAGTTTTTGTGGCAAAAGCCGGCGGCGCGGGCTACGCACTGGGTGCGGCCCTGATGGGAGTACTCTGGTACAGCGGCATGGTAGTGTACGGAATGGGCGCAGATTCCCTGGGTTCGCTCGGAAAAATCGTCGGCTGGCCGGAGTTTTTGTCGATCGATATCATCGCCGGCATAATGTGGGGTTTCCTGAGCGGAGAATGGAAGGGCGTTGGGCGCGCCACACTCAGCTATTGCCTGGCGGGAATCGGGGTCCTCTTTCTCGCCATCGGCGTCATCAGTTTCGGAAACGCAACGTAAATCCCAACCACAATTCTTCGTTGATCGCGAAAGGCAGTTTACGGCGCCAACTCCGTGGGGGCCGCCGCGGAATGCTCCTGCTGGTGAACCCACGACATGACGTTGGCAGGGGGGCGCTGGTGGCGGAGTTCGTTGGCCATGAATTTCATGTAAGGGTCGATGTGCTTGAAGAAAAGCTTATAACCGGCGCAGAGGTAATTGAGGCCAGGCTCGCCGTCCGGGGTTGAGATGAAGCGATGCTTCGGGCATTCGCCGTTGCAGGCGAAGCGCACATCGCACTCGCGGCAATAGCGCGGCAAGGAATCGCGCTTGTCGAGGCCGAAGGCTCGCTGCTGGGGTGAATTCACCAGCGCCTGAAGCGGCTGCTCGAGAATGTTCCCCAATTTGTTTTCAGGGTAGACGTAGTGGTCACAGGAGTAGAGGTCTCCATTGTGTTCGAGCGCCATCGCCGCGCCGCAAGTCGGCCTGAAAACGCACAAGCTGGGGATTAAACCCATCCAGCTCTCCAGCGCGACGTCAAAAATCTCACACATAAAAGTGCCGTACTGGCGAGGCTCCACGGACCAATCGGAGACTTGCGCGGTGTGCGGATCGCGCGGAGCAATC
>JASHTZ010000600.1 GCA_030040295.1 Terriglobia bacterium
TCAGCTAATTCGAAGAGGAGAATCAAGCATGTCAGAGCGCGTCGATAAGATCGTGGAAGAAGTCAAGAGCTTAACCCTGCTGGAGGCAGCGGAGCTGGTGAAGAAGCTGGAGGAAGCGCTGGGCGTTTCCGCCGCAGCCGCCGCTCCGGTAGTGGTTGCAGGCGCGGGCGCGGCAGCCGCCGGCGGCGCCGCTCCGGCCGAGGAGCAGACGGAGTTCAGCGTGGTCCTGACCGCCGTGGGAGCCAACAAAATCAACGTCATCAAGGCCGTTCGCGAGGTCACCAGCCTGGGGCTGAAAGAAGCCAAGGACCTGGTGGATGGCGCTCCCAAGCCGATCAAGGAAGGCGTCTCCAAGGAAGAGGCGGAGACCATCAAGAAAAAGTTCACCGAAGCCGGCGCTACTGTTGAGGTGAAGTAACCGCTCACCCGCCGGGCGCGGCTGTAGCGGCGCTCTGTGAGCGCCGACGGCGGTCATAGACCGCCGCTACAAGTGGCACGGAAGGCTCCATGAACGGCTGGCTCAGGGGGACGACTGGACTGCATCTTTATGCGCCGGGTGCGCATCCAATCCCTAAGGGAACTGTGTCGCCATAATCTTTGTCACCATCGTCCGACGAACTTTTGATACTTCAAGCAAGGAGCAAAAGGAATGCCTAACGGCGGGAACGGCGCTGTGCGTCAGCGCATTAATTTCTCCAAAATACCGACGGTTATCAAGATTCCGAACCTGATCGAGGTGCAGCGGCGCTCCTACGAGCGCTTCTTGCAGATGAACCTTCTGCCCTCGGAGCGGGAGGACGTGGGACTGCAAGCCGTCTTCAATTCCGTGTTCCCGATCACGGACTTTCGCGGCATCGCCCAGCTCGACTTCGTGGACTATTCCATCGGCAACTGGGAGTGCAAATGCGGAAGCCTGAAGGGTCTGCACCACCTGCGCAGCACCTGCAAAAACTGCGGCCATACCGTCATCACCGATCCCTTCAAGGTCGGCGAAGTCCTCTGCACCAAGTGCGGCACGTTCAACAAGAACGTGGTGACGTTCTGCAACAAGTGCGGCGATCCGGTAGCCCTGCAATTGAAATACGACGTGACGGAGTGCCAGGAGCGCGGCATGACCTTCGCAGCGCCCCTGAAAGTCACCATCCGCCTGACTCTCTACGACAAGGACAGCGACACCGGCCACAAGAGCATTCGCGACATCAAGGAGCAGGAAGTCTACTTCGGCGAAATTCCGCTGATGACTGAGAATGGCACCTTCATCATCAACGGCACGGAGCGCGTGATCGTCAGCCAGTTGCACCGTTCGCCGGGAGTCTTCTTTGAGGCCAACGCGCAGAAGACCTACTTCCTGGGGAAAATTATCCCCTATCGCGGCTCCTGGGTGGAATTCGAATACGACACTAAGAACCTGCTCTACGTGCGCATCGATCGCAAGCGCAAATTCCTGGCCACCATTTTCCTGCGCGCGCTGGGTTTAAAAGACGACGCGGAAATTCTGAAAGCCTTCTACCAAACCTCCAGGGTGTCGGTCAGAGACCGCAAGGTCTACATGGAAGTTTCTGAAAGCCTGGTTGGAAACCGCATTTCCAAGAGCATTGACCATCCCCGCACGCATGAGACGATTGTCCCCGCGGGGCGGAAGATCAATTCGGCGGCGTTCAAGGAAATGCAGAAGGCCAAGATCACGGAAGTTGAAGTCGCTGCGCACGACCTAGAAGGGGCATTCAGCGCCGCGGACATCATCGATCCCTCGACGGGTGAAGTGGTGGTGGAGCCCAACAGCGAAATCTCCTCGTCCGCTCTGAACACAATTCTGGATTCGGGAATCCAGGAGATTCAGGTATTCTTTCCGGAGCGCGATGACACAGGCGTGGTGATCAGCCAGACCCTGAAGCGTGATACGCTGAAGACTCCGCAGGAAGCGCTGATTGAAATGTACCGCAAGATGCGCCCCGGCGACCCCCCGACGCTTGACACCGCCACGTCGCTCTTCAACGGCATGTTCTTCGACCCGCGCAAGTACGATTTCTCGCGCGTCGGCCGGCTGAAGTTCAACATCAAGCTGGGTTACTACACCAAGCTCAAGAACCGCCTTGACGATAAGGCCCAGGAATTCGAAATTGAAGACGCGCGGAATTTCCCGCCCGGCAACTTCTACGTCATCGTGGACGACGAGAAGATGTTCGTGGGCAAGCGCGAAGGAAACATCTGCTCCGAAGTGGTGCGCGCCTGCGAAGGCACCCTCGCCACCGATCACTCCGAGCACTCGCCCGTGCAATTGCCGCTCGATAAGCGCACGCTCGAGCCGGAGGATTTTTACGCCGCCATCCGCTACCTGCTGACGCTCAAGAAGAATCCGCGCGGCACCTACACCGTGGACGACATCGACCACCTGGGCAACCGCCGCGTCCGCGCCGTGGGCGAACTGATTGAGAACCAGTTCCGCCTCGGCCTCGTTCGCATGGAACGCGCCATCAAGGAAAAGATGTCGGTTTACCAGGAAATGTCCACCGCCATGCCGCACGACCTGATCAACGCCAAGCCCGTCATGGCGGCGATTCGCGAGTTCTTCGGGTCTTCTCAGCTCTCACAGTTCATGGACCAGACGAATCCGCTCTCGGAAATCACCCACAAGCGGCGCCTCTCGGCCTTGGGCCCCGGCGGACTCTCGCGCGAGCGCGCCGGATTCGAAGTGCGCGACGTTCACCCCACGCACTACGGGCGCATTTGCCCCATCGAGACACCGGAAGGGCCGAATATCGGCTTGATTTCCTCGCTCTCCTGCTACGCGCAGATCAACGAGTACGGATTCATCGAGAGCCCCTACCGCAAGGTTCGCGGCGGGCGCATTGTGGATTACGTCACCGTAACGCACGGCGGCGATGGCCCCTGGAAAGTGGGCGAGCACGTCGAGTGGAGCACCGTCGACAAAACCAACGAAGAGTTGCGCGAGAAAAAGCGCAAGCTGGTGGAACATGAACCGTTCTCCTTCTACCAGTCGGCGTGGGAAGAGGACCAGTACGTCATCGCCCAGGCCAACGTCGGCGTGGACGACAAGGGGCGCATCATCCACGAACTGGTGAACGCGCGCCAGGCGGGCAATTTCGTGCTGAAGCGCCGCGATGAGATCGACTACATCGACGTCAGCCCCAAGCAACTGGTGAGCGTGGCCGCGTCGCTGATTCCCTTCCTCGAGAACGATGACGCGAACCGCGCGCTGATGGGCTCCAACATGCAACGGCAGTCTGTTCCCCTGCTGCGCGCCCAGGCTCCGCTGGTGGGCACGGGCATGGAGGAAGTCACAGCCCGCGATTCCGGCGCCGTGGTGATCTGCAAGCGCAACGGGACGGTGGATAGTGTGGATAGCGAGCGCATCATCGTGCGCGTCGAGGGCGACGGCCACAGCGGGCAGCTTTCCCGCGAAGTCGGCGCGGACATCTACCAGCTCATCAAGTTCCGCCGCTCGAACCAGAACACCTGCATCAACCAGAAGCCCGTGGTGCACAAAGGGCAACGCGTTCACGCCGGGCAGGTTCTCGCCGACGGACCCTGCACCGACCAAGGAGAGCTGGCGCTGGGGCGCAACGTCCTGGTGGCCTTCATGCCCTGGCGCGGGTACAACTTTGAAGACGCCATCCTGGTGAGCGAGAAGCTGGTGAAGGAAGATTCCTACACTTCGATTCACATCGAGGAGTTCGAAATCGAATCGCGCGACACCAAGCTGGGGCCGGAGGAAATTACCCGCGATATTCCCAACCTCTCCGAGTCGCTGCTGAAAGATTTGGACGAAAGCGGCGTCATCCGCATCGGCGCCTACGTAAAGCCGGGTGACATCCTCGTCGGCAAAGTTACTCCCAAGGGTGAAACGCAGCTCACGCCGGAAGAGAAGCTGCTGCGCGCCATCTTCGGCGAAAAGGCCGGCGATGTTCGCGACGCTTCCCTCACCTGCCCTCCCGGAATCGAAGGCATCGTGGTGGACGTGAAAATCTTCTCGCGCAAGGGCGCGGATAAAGACGAGCGCGCCATGAACATCGAAGCCTGGCAGGTGGGCCGCCTGGAGAAAAACCTGAACGACGAAATCCGCATTCTTCAGGATGAACGCCTGAAGCGCCTGTGCGCGCTGCTGGAAGACGAAGAACTCCAGGCCGACCTGCACGACGAAAAGACCAACAAGCGGCTGGTGAATAAGGGCACCAAACTCACTCGCGACGTTCTGGCCCGCATCAGCACGCGCAACCTGAAGCGCATGAAGATCGCCAAGAAGGATCCCACGCTCATCGAGAAGATCGATGAGGTCGAAGAGATGACTTCGCGGCAGATCGATATTCTGCGCAAAATCACCGACGAAAAAATCCAGAAGCTCAAGAAGGGCGATGAACTGCCGCCCGGAGTCATCAAGCTGGTGAAGGTCTATATCGCCATGAAGCGGAAGCTGAGCGTGGGTGATAAGATGGCCGGCCGGCACGGCAACAAGGGCGTGATCGCGCGCATTCTGCCGGAAGAAGACATGCCCTACCTGCCCGATGGGTCTCCGGTGGAAGTTGTGCTGAATCCCCTGGGCGTGCCTTCGCGCATGAACGTGGGGCAGATTCTCGAAACGCACCTCGGCTGGGCGGCGAAGGAGCTGGGCGCCAAGATTCGCCAGCTCTTTTCCACTGAATCCCGCGCCGAGCTTCTGCGCAAGGAGATCAAGACGCTCTTCCGCAACAACCGTCAGCTGCTCGAAAAGATCGAAACCCTGGACGACCAGGAACTTCTTGACCAAGCTCGCGCGCTGACCGAGGGAGTGGCCTTCGCCACCCCCGTGTTCGACGGTGCGACCGAGCGCGAGATCAAGGAATTCCTGGAAAAGGCCGGCCTGCCACTTTCCGGCAAGATCAACCTGTTCGACGGGATGACCGGCGACAAGTTCGAACAGCCGGTCACGGTCGGTTACATCTACATGCTCAAGCTCTCGCATCTGGTGGACGACAAGATACACGCACGCTCAATCGGGCCGTACTCGCTCATCACGCAGCAGCCCCTGGGTGGCAAGGCTCAGTTCGGCGGCCAGCGCTTCGGTGAAATGGAAGTGTGGGCGCTGGAAGCCTACGGCGCCGCCTACATTTTGCAGGAACTGCTCACCGCCAAGTCCGACGATGTCTACGGCCGCGCCAAGATTTACGAAGCCATCGTTAAAGGCGAGGCGGCCATCGAGCCCGGCGTGCCGGAATCGTTCAACGTGCTGGTTCGCGAATTGCAAAGCCTGTGCCTGGATGTGGAATTGATCAAGAAACCCAAGGAACAACTCGCGCCCGTGAGCGCGGAGTAAGAATCGAAATCCGAAATTCGAAAATCGGAGGGAACCTTGTTCCGAAGCAGCCCTTATGATCGCGTAAGCCTGATCGGTGAATTTGACGCCATTCGCATCAGCCTGGCGTCGCCGGAGAAGATTCGGTCGTGGTCGCATGGTGAAGTGACCAAGCCGGAGACCATCAATTACCGCACCTTCAAGCCGGAGCGCGATGGC
>JASHTZ010000601.1 GCA_030040295.1 Terriglobia bacterium
AACCGCTGGCCCTTCTTCTTCTGGAGTTGGGGGCACGGCAAAAAGGTGGACATCAAGATCCCCATTGATGAGGGCGTTCAATATCGGTTGGGAGCATTGCACATCCGCGGCAACACCCTGTTTAAGGAGCAGGCGCTGATCAACATCCTGGGAATGAAGCCGGGAGACGTTTTCTCTCTCGGCAAGATGCGGAAGGCGATGGAAACCTACACCAAGCTCTACGGTAACTTTGGATATATCAATTTCACGCCTTCGCCGGACGTCGAACCCGACAACAAAAGGAAGCTGATCAACCTCACTTTGGATTTTGACCAGGGCTCGCAGTTTTCCGTCCACCGCATCGAGTTCTCGGGCAATACCAAGACTCGCGACAAGGTCATCCGGCGAGAACTCCTTACCAACGAAGGAGACATTTTCAGCGCCCAGTTGTGGGATTACAGCGTTTTGAAAATGAACCAGCTCGGGTTCTTTGACGAGATCAAGAAAGAGGATTACGACATCAAGCAGAACGAAAAGGACAAGACGGTTGATATCCTGGTGAAAGTCAAAGAGAAGGGAAAGAACTCCATCGGGTTCTCCGGCGGCATCAGCGGATTAGCCGGCAACTTTGTGGGCCTGAATTACGCCACGAACAACTTCCTGGGCATGGGCTCGACCCTTAGTCTCGGCGTCCAGTGGGGAACTTTCCAAAAGCTATACTCCTTTGGCTTCACGCAGCCGTATTTCCTGGATAAGCCCATTACAGCCGGATTCACGATATTCAAGAGCGACTTCAATTACAACCAGATCCGGCAGATTGCGGCCTACAGCGGAATCAATCCCACGCTGCTGGCGCAATCGCAGTACGGGAAGTATTACGGTCAGAATTTCACGCAGGATTCCGACGGGTTTACCCTATTTGCCTCCTATCCTTTGCGGCGAAGCTTCGCCCGCATCGGCCTGACCTACAGCTTCCAGCGGAGCAGCTTGACCGCCTTCAGTGCGTCTTCCGAGTCCTATTTCGAAGCCATCAACTTCACCGGATTGACGGGTCCCAGCGCCCTTACGGGGATTGTTACCAGCCAGATCATGCCCACGTACATTTACAGTACGATAAATAGCACCTGGACTCCCACCAAGGGCAAGTATCTTTATGCGGCGATTGCCTACTCCGGCAGCGCCCTCGGCGGCAACGTGAACACCATCCGGCCGGTTTTGGAAATGAAATACTTCAAGCCGGTCAGAAACGTCCGCGCCGACCACCCCACTGCTATCGGCATGCGCTTCCTTGTTTCGAGCGTTATCGGCTACGGCGGACGCGTGGTTCCGCCCTTCTCCCGCTTCTACATGGGGGGTGAGGAAGACATTCGCGGGTTCGATATCCGCACGGTCAGTCCCGTGGCGTTTTATCCCACGGTGGTTTCCGTCTGCAACCGGAATAACAACGGCCAGCCCATCACGGCAACCACCGCAACCGGAAACAGCACCGCCACTTGCGGGTCCTCAACCAGCTTCCCCATCTATTCTCCGATTTTCCCCGGCGGCGATACGGAAGGGATCTTCAACTTCGAATATCGTTTCCCCATCATCGGGGGGACCGTTAATATGGCGTTCTTTTCCGACACGGGCACGGATTTCATCCTGTGGCCGAACCAACTCCAGCTTGCTCCCGGGTCATTGAGCACGATTGAAGCGAATTATCCCTATTTCCCGATCCCGCGGGAGCTCAAGCCCGTGGCCACTACCAATTTCCAGCCGCGCAGCTCCGTGGGGGCCGACGTGCAGATCCTCCTGCCGGTGGTGAACGCCCCGCTCCACATTTTTTACGGGTATAATGTCATGCGCGTGGATGAGGTGATTACCCCACCTCAAAATCTGCCTCCGGAAACACTCTTTCCCAATGAGGTAACCTATATCGACGCGTTGAAAAACTTTCTTCCCTTCCGCCTGAAGGAGCGCTCCGGCCGGATTGGGTTTACTGTGCAACGTACTTTTTAGGTTTAGGGAAAATGAGTTAGAATAGGCATTTGACCTCGGTAATCAATTTCCAAAAGGAGTTTGAATGAAGAATCGATTGACCGCTTTCGTCATGTTTCTTGCCCTGTGCGGATTTCCTTTGCCCGGGCGCGCCCAGGGAAAGATCGGCGTCATCAACATGAACTTGGCGATTGGCAGCACCGCAGAGGGAAAGAAAGCCATCGAAGACCTGAAGGCCAAATACGCCCCCAAGCAGCAGGAATTGGAGCGATTGCAGTCGGAAATCCAAAGTATCCAGGACCAGTTGAATAAAGGCACGCTGAGCGATGATAGCCAGCGCACAATGTCCAGGGAATTGGAAGAGAAACAGAAGAACTTCAAACGCTGGAGCGATGATGCGCAGAGTGACTTTGGCGCCGACCGCGACGACGCGGTCCGCCGTCTGGGGCAGAAGATGGTGGCCCTGATCGCCGATTATGCCCAGAAAAACGGTTTCTCGCTGGTCATTGATGAGGTTCAGGTCCCCATCTATTTCGCGGCGAAGCAGATTGACATAACGGCCGACATGATTAAACTCTACGACCAGGCGAACCCGGTGGTGGCAGCGGCAGTCACAACCAAACCCGCGTCCAGTGCACCCGCCGCCGCTACGAAGCATCGTTAAAAGGAGTAGGAATGAAGAACCGATTGATGGTATTTACCGCGCTGCTCGTCGTGTGGGCAGCCCCTCTCGGTCTGCGCGCGCAGACCGCCGCCTCCACCGGAAGCAAGGTGGGGCTCATCAACATCCAGGCGGCGATTGCCAACACGGAAGAAGGCAAGAAGGCTCTGGCCGACTTGCAGGCCAAGTACCAGCCCCGCCAAAAGGACCTGCAAGGCGAGCAACAGCAAATTCAAGCGATCCAAGACCAACTGTCCAAGCAGGCCAACACGCTGAGCGACGAGGAACAGGCGCGCCTGAACCGCGAGTCGGAAGAAAAACAGAAGCAATTGAAACGCGATATGGAAGATGCCCAGAACGACTTTTCCCAAGACCGCGACGAAGCCATCAATCGCATTGGGAAGAAGATGGTGCAGGTTATTAACAATTACGCCCAGCAAAATGGCTTCTCGCTGGTCATTGACGACGCTCAGATTCCTATTTATTTCGCGGCAAAAGACTTGGACATCACAGCGGAAATCGTGAAGCGGTATGACGCTGCGAATCCTGTTGCGGGCATGATGCCTGCCAAGCCCGCTGCTGCCGCGCCCGCGGCGCCCAAGCCCAAGCAATGATCCTCGTAGCGCGGTAAATCCTCTCCGGGTCGCTTCTCACGCCCTCAGGGATTCCTGGGGGCGAGTGTCCTTGCGGCCCGCGGCGCGCTCAGGAGCGGCCCAGGGGCTCCGCGTGAATTGTGACTTTGGATATTTGCGGGAATGCCTGGCGAAATTTGAATTCCAAGGTTTCCGTAATGTCATGCACCTTGGCGATGGGCAGGTCGGGATTGAGCGTGCAGTGGAGCCGCACCACCACGTTCCCGCCCACCTGGTGAGCCTCCACCGAATGGCAATCCAGCACGCCGGCGGTGTCTCGGGCCAATTCCTCGAGTTTGCGCTCCACGGCGGATTGTTCCAGCCGCGCCTCGTTGCCGCTTTCCACCGCTGCCAGCAATGGCTCCAGGTGCACGTTGACTTCATTAATTTCCGGAAGGCTCGCCTTAATCTCGCCCTCAAGCTGCGATGAGCGGTCATGCGCCTCCGCCAGGCGCAGTTGGGGATCGACTTCCAAGTCCAGATGGACGTTCACCCGCCCATTCACTTCGTAGGCGGTCACTTCATGAATCTGAAAATTCCCGCGGTGCGCCACCGCGCGGATTTTTCCCACCAGGTCCTGCGAGGAAGGTTCACGGGGAGCCGTATGGATCACCACGTCTGCTGTGGGAAACAGCCGATGAACTTCGTCTTCCACAACGTGGGCCACGGATTCGGCATGCTCGAGTGGAATATTGTCGGCGAGCGTCAGGCGCAGATCCACGAACAGGCGGCTGCCGCTTTCCCGCGTGCGGATGCGGTCAAGGCTGAGCACCCCGGAGATGCGCGAAACGGCTTGCGCAATCAGCCTGCTGGTGCCCGTGGGCGCGGCGTCCACCAGGGCATCGACCGTTCTCTTTCCCAGGCGCAGGCTGATGTACACAATGATTCCGGCCACCACCAGCGCCGCCACCGGGTCGGCCGCCTGCAGCCAGGGCAGCCCGCCCTGTTC
>JASHTZ010000007.1 GCA_030040295.1 Terriglobia bacterium
CTGCACGAAGAGTGGGCCAATCGCTGCGAGCGCTATTTCCAACCGGGCAAGGCAACGGTTCGAACGCCCGGCGAATTGGATTCCGCGACTTTGCGCAAGGCCATGGTGGCAATTCGGCGCGGCTGGCGAGAGGCAAAAGGCGCCGCCCCCTTCGCGCGGATGACGCGCAACCCCGAACTTGCGGCCATCGCCTGCGATGATCGCGCGAACCTGCTGGCCGCGGGCTCGCTCACGCCGGACCACATTGTCTACACGGGCGCGCACGCCATCGTCGCCGAGTCCATCGATGAGCTTCCGGCGAAAATGAAAACTGCACTTGCCGAAAAAGCTCCGCCGCGCCTCGCCGTGGTTCGCGGCATGGGGACATTTCTCTTCGCCGATGATGCGAAAAAACTGGAAGCGGCGGAGGCACTGGGCGTGGCCGCCGGTGAAATTACCCATCGCGCTGCCTCGCGCGGTGGCGCGCGCAACCTCTCCTCAGCCTCGGCGGATTTCATAATCAATTGGGAAGCGGAGCACTATCGCTCAGCGCTCCTGGGCAAATCCACCGAAGCTTTGGCCGGCAAAGTGGCATTGGTGACGGGAGCGGCTTCGGGCTTGGGATTCGGCATCGCGCAAGGACTCGTGGAAGCCGGGGCAGCCGTGGCCTTTTGCGACGTGGACGATGTGGGCGCGAAAGATGCCGCGGCCAAATCCGCTGCCCCGGTTCGCGGATTGCCCGTTCACATGGACGTGACCCATGAGGAATCCGTCACCGCGGCATTTGACCAGGTGGTTCGCCACTGGGGCGGAGTGGATATCGCCGTGTGCGCCGCGGGAATCGCCCCGGCCTATGAGTTAGTTGATACACCGCTCAACCAGTGGCGCTTGGCGCTGGAAATAAACCTGACGGGATATTTCCTGGTGGCGCGGGAAGCGGCGCGAATCATGCGCGCGCAGGGTGATGGCGGCGCGATGATCGTGCTCTCTTCCAAGAGCGGGCTCGACGCTTCCAAAAACAATTCAGCCTACAACGCCACCAAGGCCGGCGAGCTCCACCTCATGCGCGGATGGGCATTGGAACTGGGCGGCGAGGGCATTCGCGTGAACGCGGTCGCGCCCGGCAACGTCTTTGAGGGCTCGAAAATCTGGAATCCCGAATACATCAAGAGCGCCGCCAGGAAAAAGGGCATCAAGCCGGAGGAAGTCATTCCCTACTACATCAATTTGACGGCCCTCAAGCGCGACATCAAGCGCTCGGACGTGGCCGCGGCTGTGGTGTTTCTCTGTTCGGATGCGGCGCGCTGCATTACCGGGCACACCTTGGTGGTAGACGGCGGGCAGGTGATGGTGCGATGAGCAATTCGCCGATGGAGAAAACCCGGGAACTTGAGACGGAGCTCTACAGCGGTACGCTCGAAGAGCGGCTGGGCGCGCTCGGCCAATTGTGCGCGCAGCTCGGCCCGCACCCGCATCGCGGAACCAATTGCCACATTCATACCAGTGAATCGTTCAGCGTTTTCCGGTCCCCCTCGGAAGCGGTGTGGCAAGCCGCGCGCGAGGGCTTGGCGGTTCTTGGGATCAACGATCACTACACCATCGCGGGACACGAGGAGTTTCGCCGCGCCTGCCGGGTGGCGGGAATTTCCGCGACGTTCTCGCTGGAAGCCGTGGCCATGGACCGGGAATCGGCCGAAGCCGGCATAAAACTAAATGATCCCGACAATCCCGGGCGAATTTATCTGTGCGGCAAAGGCATTACGCGCGTTCCCGCAGAGTCTTCGGACGAGATGCTGACCCTTACGCGTATGCGAGGCGCGCTGGAACGCCGCAATCGGGAAATGACGTTTAAGCTTGCCGACCTTTTTATGAATAAGCTTGGCGTGAACGGCCCGGCCTGGGCGGAGATTGTGGCGCTGACGCCGCGCGGGAACGCCACCGAGCGGCACATCGCCTTTGCCGCTCTCGTGAAGCTCCGCGAAGTGGCCACGCGGCTCTCGAAGCCCTTCGCCGAGGTTCTGACCGCCTTGTGCGGAGTGGCTGCTCCGCAAGCGGAAGACGATGCCAGCCTGCAAATCTTCCTGCGCGCCAAGCTGCTGAAAGCGGGCGCGCCGTGCTACGTTGCCGAGCACCCGGACGCATTTGTCTCCGTGGCTGAATTGCGCGGCATCTTCCTGGCCTTCGGCGCGATTCCCACTTACCCCATTTTGGGGAATCCTATTCTCGATGGCGAGAAGAATATCGAATCGCTTCTGGACAAGCTCGAATCCCGGGGATTTTACGCGGTGGAAGTCATTCCGGTAAGAAACACGCGCGAGCGCCTTCGCGAGATCGTCACTGCTGCGCAAAAGCGCTGGTGGCCGGTGTTTAACGGAACCGAGCACAACACCCCGGAGATGCGGCCCATGCTTGACCCGTTTGCGCTCGATCCGGAATTTGAGCCGTGGTTTCGCCGCAGCGCCGCGCTGATGCTCGGCCACCAGGCACTCATGGCGCAGGGCCAGCCGGGATTTGTGGATTCGCAGGGCCGGCCGACGATCGCGGATGCGAAGGTACGGTTCGAGAAATTCAGCGCGGCGGGGGAATGATGCATCTGTAGCGGCGCTCTATGAGCGCCGGCGACGGTCATAGACCGCCGCTACAGCCTGGGCTGGACACCGTTACCGTAAGAGCGGGCACAAATTTTGTTGCAAATCTTGCGAGCTTAGTAAAACATAGTCGATTTGGTCTCAACGACTTATTCTTAACAATACAGAGAGGAGAAGAAAGTGGCAAAGAAGGCACTTCCGATTGCACCAGCGAAAGGCAAGTTGGGGGTTTTGACCGTCGGGATGGGCGCAGTCACGACGACGATGATCGCAGGCGTGGAAGCAATCCGCAAAAAGCTCGCGCTTCCCGTGGGCTCACTCACCCAGATGGGAACCATCCGGCTCGGCAAGCGCACCGACAAGCGCGTTCCCAAGATTAAGGACTTTGTCCCCCTGGCGAACTTGAAGGATATCGTCTTCGGTGGATGGGATCTCTTCACGGACAACGCCTATGTGGCGGCGAAAAAAGCGGGAGTTCTGGGCAATGAGCACACCGGAAAGCTCAAGGGATTTCTGAAGGACATCGAGCCCATGCCCGCGGCATTTGAACAGAAGTGGGTGAAAAACCTGCATCCCAACAACGTGAAAACCGGCGGCACCAAGATGGATCTCGCCGAGCAGGTGATGGACGACATCGAAAAATTCAAGAAACGTTCGCGCGCCGACCGTTTGGTGATGATTTGGGCCGCATCGACGGAAGTCTACACGGAGCCGCAACCCGTCCATGACACGCTCGAGACGTTTGAGCGGGGCCTGAAGAACAACAGTCCCGATATTTCGCCGAGCATGATTTACGCCTACGCGGCGCTGAAACTGGGCGTGCCGTTTGCCAACGGCGCTCCTCACATGACGGTGGATATGCCGGCGCTCGCCAATTACGCCATCAAGAAAAAGATTCCGGTCTGCGGAAAGGACTTCAAGTCAGGCCAGACGTTCATGAAGACGCTGCTCGCGCCCGGAATCAAAGCCAAGCTGCTGGGCGTGACCGGCTGGTATTCCACCAATATTCTCGGAAACCGCGACGGCGAAGTGCTGGACGATCCCGACAATTTCCGAAGCAAGGAAGTCACCAAGGCATCGGTGCTCGAATACATCTTCCAACCAGACGTTTATCCCGAACTCTACAAAAACTATTATCACAAGGTACGGATCAACTATTATCCGCCGCGCGGCGACAACAAGGAGAGCTGGGACAACATCGATATCTTCGGCTGGCTGGGCTATCCGATGCAAATCAAGGTGAACGGCCTGTATCGAGACTCCATCCTGGCCGCGCCCATGGCGCTCGACTTGGTCCTCTTCATGGATCTCGCTCAACGCACGCCGGCGCTCGCCAAGATGGGCATTCAGGAATGGCTGTCGTTCTACTTCAAAAGCCCCATGTGCGCCGCGAGCCTGTATCCCGAGCACGACGTCTTCATTCAGCTCATGAAGCTCAAGAACACTCTGCGGCATTTGCGCGGCGAAGAGCTGATTACCCACATTGGCCTGGAGTATTACGACTAATGCCCACAGAACCCAGACTCAAGCGGTTGTTCACTCCCCAAGGAAAATGCCTGCAAATCGCGCTGGATCACGGCTTCGCCAACGATGCAGCAGTCCTCGCGGGCATGGAAAACCTGAAGAAGGTGGTGGAAACAGTCGCCGCCGGAAATCCCGA